>CAMYPB010000010.1 GCA_947285985.1 uncultured Holosporaceae bacterium | reverse complement strand
TTGTTATTATGCATAAATTTGGGTTTAAAACGTCTATAGCTTCTATGGGAACGTCTTTTTCTGAACATAATCTATATAATATTTGGAAATACTGTAGTGAACCCATCATATGTTTCGATGGAGACAAGGCGGGGTATAACGCGATGATAAGACTCGCCTTCCTCTCACTTCAATATATAGAACCCGGGAAATCCCTGAAATTTTGTATACTTCCAGAAGGTGACGATCCGGATTCCTTCCTGAAGAACAATTCAACGAATGATATGAGATATCTCCTTGATAATCCAAAACATATGATCGATTTTTTGTGGGATTATTTTGTTGGGCAGTATGATCTCATGGAAATCAAGACTCCTGAGAATATCGCGAAATGGAAGAAGGATATAGGAGAGAGGATCATGACGATCTCGAATAGGGATATACGAAAACTCTATATCGACGATATAAAGGAACGTATATACAATTTTCTTCATCGCAAAAAAAACAATAATTATAAAAATTTCACGAGAAATCATATTGTGAATGATATAAAGGTTGAAATTGATAGGGAGAATAAGGAGTTGTTGAGGGAAGCCTTCCTGTTGTATACCCTCATAAAAAAACCTTCTATCATGTCGTATATTGTTGAGAGACTCTCCAATATTGAATTCCAAAATAAAAGATGGCAGAAGGTTTGTGATTCTATCATCGAGAAAACTCAATTTCTAGACGATATTCCCCAAACCCCATTTTCCTTGGACGATGAGTTTGAAGAGGATCTAAAAGAAATTGAAAAATTTTCAGAAAAATTGTGTAAAATAGATGAATGTATGACGGATGAAGATATCGTGGGTTTGTGGGATGATGTCTATGATATTCATATGTCTCGAAAGATGAGTTTGATGGATTTGAGAGAGGCGAGGGTTGACTTTGAAAACAACGATTTGAACGAAGACAAATGGAGAAGACTGAGGGCTTTGAAAATGAAGTTCTTGGACAACAACAATAATAAGAAGTCTTAATTTTTTGGAGATAAAATTTAGAGTATGGAAAAGAAGCAGGATATATCGAAGAATGTTATGAACAATGAGAATACGGATCAGATGATGATTGCTGACGACCCAAATGTCAAGGGACTCCTCAAATTCGCGAAAACGAAGGGATATCTAACGTATGACGAGTTGAACGATGCCCTTCCAAATGCGGAGTATGACTCGAAGAAGTTGTCTGAGATTATGTCGTATTTCAACGATATGGAGATTGATATACTAAATTCCGATGAGGAAGAATCCCTCTTGATGGAAGAAAATGAAGATTCTGATGGGGATGATGATTCGATGTCTTCAAATGACGATGACGATGATGGGAATGTTTCAAGTTCTTCGGGGGACGAAAATGACGACGATCCAGATTCGAAGGTTGAGGATATCAAAAATGATGATCCCGTCAAGTTATACCTAAAAGAAATGGGGAATGTGAATCTCCTCTCTCGTGAGGGGGAAGTTGTCATCGCGAAGAAAATCGAGGATGCGAAGAATTCTTTGTTTGGAGCACTCTGTGAGAGTACGCTCACTCACGATCTCATCGTCTCTCTTCGAGATAAACTTCAAGATAACCTACTATTAATCAAGGATATCATAGCCGTTGAATCGAATTCTATCGATGAGGAACTCATGTTCCACAATGATGATGATGACGACGATGATGACGACGAAGACGATGATGATATTATGGATGATGATATCGAACATAATCATGAACATACTGTCAATATCATGGCAGACGACGAAGAACAACGACAAAAAATCCTCGGTCTCTTGAATACTCATATAGAATTATCCGAAAAATTGTTCGCAAAACAAGTCGACCTAAATTTCAATGTCGATAAACTTTCTAGTAATAAAATTTATCAATCAATAAAGAATCAATTATTAGAAAATTTTATAGAACTCAATCTCAATGAAAAGAGGATGGAAACTCTTATTCATAGTCATGCATCATTGTTGTCTGAGATTCCAGAGCTCGAAAGGAAGTTGCTTGCAAATTGTGAAAAATACAATATAAAAAGGAGTGAGGTGATCGATCTTCTTCTTGATCAGAATTTCGATGATGATTGGCTCAATCTTTTCTCATCGAAAACATCGAAAAATTGGAAGGATTTCTATAGGGACAATCTTTCGATGTTTCAGAATATCGTTCATCTTGCGGGATATATTCAGGAGAAGACGAGACTTTCCTTTATATTATTCAGGCGAATATATCAGGTTATTCAACGTTCCGAGAGGGAGGAAGCTCGCGCAAAGAGGGAAATGATCGAGGCCAATTTGAGACTTGTTATATCGATTGCAAAGAGGTATACAAATAGGGGGCTTCAATTCCTCGATCTTATTCAGGAGGGGAATATCGGACTTATGAAGGCCGTCGATAAGTTTGAGTATAAAAGAGGATACAAATTCTCAACGTATGCAACATGGTGGATAAGACAGGCCATAACTCGATCCATCGCAGATCAAGCTCGAACAATTCGAATCCCTGTCCATATGATAGAAACAATCAACAAACTCGTTCGTATGTCGAAACAGTTGATGAGTGAGATGGGACGCGAACCAACCCACGAAGAACTCGCAGAAAGACTCGCAATGTCTGTTGATAAAGTCCGAAAGGTCATGAAAATCGCGAAGGACCCAATCAGTCTCGAAACTCCTATAGGAGATGAGGATGAGAGTCATCTTGGGGACTTCATCGAGGATAAAACCGCCGTTATGCCGGTTGATGCCGCGATCCAATCGAATCTCAAAGACGCAACAACGAGAATTTTGTCGACTCTGACCGCACGAGAAGAAAAAGTTCTTCGTATGAGATTCGGAATTGGTCTACAATCAGATCACACATTGGAAGAAGTTGGACAACAATTTTCAGTCACTCGTGAGAGAATCCGTCAGATCGAGGCCAAAGCACTTCGAAAATTGAAACATCCAAGTCGTTCCAGAAAGTTACGTAGTTTTTTGGATAATTAACAAAGTTTATAAAAAAAATTCCAAGGAGGTATGAAAATGAGTTTAGAGACAAAATTATCGAGTATCGGACGTTTCCTAGATCGTTTTTTTAAACGTGTCTCACAAATAGTCCACACATCGATATCTCCTAAAAATGATGGAACAAATCATGATCGTATGCACAGAAAACAACCAGGAATCGCAGCCCCTTATGCGATCCTCATATTCGATAGTTTTGTCGCATTCCTATCAATTTTTATATCCATCCATCTGAGAATTGGAATGGACTTCCTCGATTATTCCCCAACATACATCATCAAAAATATGTTCGTCTTTGGACTCATTAGTTCGAGCGTCTTCCTCTGGATTCAAACACATATGTCGTTTTGGAAGTATACATCTATAGATGATGTTATATCATTGTTCCTCGCTGTGATCCTCTCGAATATCCTCTTCTTCCCCCTCATGATGCTCATGAATCAAGAGGATTTCCTCCCGTATTCTGTTTTGATCATCAACACTTTCGTTTTGACGATTATGTTGTCCGTTCCAAGACTAATCTCCCGTATGCTATACAATAGAAAAACAAATCTCATACGTCGTCTATCCGCAGAAGATCTCACGAAAAATAAAAATAATAATCATAAAAATAAACCATACGCCCTCCTGATCGGACGTGCACAATCCGTCGAAAATTTTCTTCGCGAATTCTTCACAAATAAAGATATCGATATAAATTTCTACCCCGTTGGAATTTTGTCCCCAGATATCTCAGATAAAGGAATGGCTATTCGAGGAATTCCAATCCTCGGAGAAACAAGAAATATCGGAAAAATCTTGAGATCCCTTCGATCAGACAATATGTTCCCCTCCCAGATGATCGTCACAGAAAGAGATTTTCAAGACTCCTCAAAAAGACTCCTCCTCTCATATTCCAAGGAGTATAACATCAAACTCACACACGTCGTTTTGCAGTGTATTTTTGAAGACGTCTCAGAAGGAGAATAATTTTTTTTTGTGAGGTGTTTTGATAATATTATTGAAAATTTTTTGATAAATTTTAGGGATTTTTTTTGATGGGGGATTTTATGCAAATACGTATAAAATTCTCCGTTCTTCAACTTTTTCACTTTGAGTTTTTTGTTTTTTGCATAAAATTAACGATTTCTTAAACATTTTCGATATAAAATGTCTATAAGATATGCATTTTATAATATTGGGAAAATTATGTCGAAGAAAGTTGTCGTTTTATTGGGGGCTGCGGTTGTTGTTGGGGGTATCCTCCTTTTTAGAGGTCACGATCAGAAGAAAGATGTTGTCGATCAAAATCAACAGAACACAACAACAACAACGACGACGAATCAGTCTATATCAACAGAAAATCACGAGAAACATGAAGGAAATATAAGGGAATTGAAAGTTCAGGATGCTCATTCTGAAATTTTGGAGGCCATATCAAATGGGGAGAAAACGATCGCGAAGATCTCTCCAGAAGACGCAAAGAAAGAGTTGGAAAGACGTGCGAATGACCCATCCTTCTCGAAGGAACCGGAAGTTAATATCCATAATCTTCCATTCGATGTCCTCGTTTTGATCGCGAAATCCGCAACGAGTCTCGCGGGGATCTCTCCAAAACAGGCCACCAATGAAATCGCAATACGTTATGTCTCCCTCGATAAGGATGACCTAACATTCAGCGATCTCCTCTTCCTCTATAGAAATTATGATGAGCAAAACGCAATCAACAAATGGGCGGAAAATGAAGATGTCGAAGATATCGAGAAATTTATGAAAGAACAGGCCGATTTGGACCCATCCTCCGTTGAGGCGTTCGTCTACGGTGTGAAACACCTCAAATCAAATCACGACGAAGCAAAACAGTATCTCAAACGATTCGCAACAAACGTTAACTCGAAACTTACGGAACCCCTCGACGAACTCCAAAAAAATAGCCTCGATGAACTTACAAAAGATATCGATAACCTCGAATAATAATAAAAAAACCCAGGTATTCTTTTTTGAGTACCCGGGTTTTTTGTTTTTTATGGACATACTGATCCACACCATGTTGGAGATTATTCTGTCACAATATCCTCCAACTACACGATCTGTCACATCGTATAATATATTCAATTGTCAGAGGTCTCTCACACCCCTTTTCATTCTTCTCTGCTAAGCAAGAGTTTAAGTTAATACAAGTGTTTTAAAGTGTTGGTTTTTCTTGCCTAACAGAGATTTTATAATTCAATATATCTGTTGTTGATCAAGAATCAAGTTTTTTATACTGGCCAGTACTCACTTGATATTTCCATCCTACATTAAAAAAAGATTGTACACAAATTCTTTTTTTGCCCATAAAATTTTATGTAATTCGCACTTTGTATAATAAAGTATTGCAAAAGTATAAATTATGTTATACAATAATAATATGAGGATATGTTGGGGAAGAAAGATTTGATATTTATATGGAAATGCATAATATAGGGTGATTTTCTCAGAAAAATACCCCCAAAAAAGTTTTTTGAGGGTTTGAGGGATTGTTGTTAGTCGAGATTTTCGTTGTTGTTGATCATATCGTCATCATTATTTTCTGATGATGCGATATCGAGGCCCGTCATCATACTATCTGCAACGAGGCCCGCATTCGCGCGTATGGCCGATTCTATCTCGTCTGCGATCTCCTGATTTTCTCTGAGGAAATTTCGAGCGGATTCCTTTCCTTGGCCCAATCTATTCGTCTTATACGAATACCATGACCCCGCCTTCTCGATAATTCCAGCTCGTACCCCGAGATCGATAAGTTCGCCCGTCTTCGAAACTCCCTCTCCATACATTATATCGAAGTCCACGATCTTGAAAGGAGGAGCGAGTTTGTTCTTCACAACCTTGACGCGCGTCTGATTTCCAAGCATCTGATCCTTGTCTTTTATAGCGCCCGTTCGTCTTATGTCAAGTCTCACAGATGCATAAAATTTTAACGCATTTCCTCCGGTCGTCGTCTCAGGACTGCCAAACATAACCCCTATCTTCTGACGTATCTGATTTATGAAGATAACCATACAATTCGTCCTCGATATAGATCCCGTCAATTTTCGAAGAGCCTGACTCATAAGACGTGCCTGAAGTCCCATGTGGGAATCCCCCATATCCCCTTCTAATTCGGCCTTTGGAACGAGGGCCGCAACACTATCGACAACCAAAACATCGATCGCTCCACTTCGAACAAGGGTATCCGCGATCTCAAGAGCCTGCTCTCCAGTGTCTGGCTGAGAAATTATGAGATTATCTATGTCTATATTCAATTTCTTCGCATACACAGGATCAAGGGCATGCTCCGCATCGATGAATGCACACGTTCCCCCCTGTTTTTGAGCGTTCGCAATAACATGGAGAGCAAGGGTCGTCTTCCCCGAAGATTCGGGTCCATAAACCTCGATTATCCTCCCCTTCGGAAATCCCCCAATTCCAAGCGCAATGTCGAGTCCCAAAGATCCGGTCGGTATGGCCTCGATTTCTATGACCTCCCTTTGACCGAGCTTCATAACAGATCCCCGTCCAAAAACCCTCTCTATCTGTTGGAGGGCAGCGTCTAGAGCCTTATTTTTGTCAACACTCATCTCTTCTTTTTCTCCTTTCAAATCCCTAATTATTATCCCTGCATGATATATATTCTAACATAGAAAACACGAATTCCCGACATATTGTGTATAACTTTTTTCCCGTTTTTTGTCATTGAAATTTTAGCATTATTTATATTGTATTTTCAATAAATACATAGAAAATCCAAAATCAATATAACATTGCAATAAAAAAGCGAAAGTAAAAAATGTTTCACGTGAAACAATATGATCAAAAATTATTCACTTTCTATCACGCCTTCGAAATAATGTTTTCGACAGAGGGATGTATATTTTTCGTTTCCTCCGATATCGATTTGATCTCCAGACCGTATGATTTTCTTGTTCTGATCGAATTTTGCGTTCATGATCGCCTTTTTTCCGCAGTGACATATCGTTTTAATTTCCTGGAGTTCATCGGCCCATAGGAGGAGGTATAGACTTCCTTCGAAGGGTTCTCCCAGGAAATCCGTACGTAATCCATACGTCAGGACGGGGATATTCAACTCATCGACAACGCGACATACTTGTCGGACCTGATTTTTTGTGAGGAATTGGGCCTCATCAATGAAAATACACGCCATTTTATCGGTTATTTTGGATTTTATGTCTTCAAAGATGTCCATACTATTATCGAAGGTATACGATTGATTTTCGAGACCAATACGTGAGGCTATTTTGTTTTCTCCAAAACGATTATCAAATTTGAAGGTATATAGGAGGGTGTCCATTCCCCTCTCCCGATAATTGAAGCTACTTTGAAGTAATTTCGTTGTTTTGCCCGCGTTCATTGCGGAATAATAAAAATACAATTTTGCCATATTGAATTTTTTGATCTTTTTTTTGAATTTGTTATACATTCTCCACAATACAAAATGTGTTGTCAAACTTTTTTCATATGGATATTTCTACTGTGAAATTTGAAAAATGTTTCACGTGAAACATTTTTCAAAATTTTTGGAGTATCAAAAAAAACTTATCAAATTGGTTGTCATATATTAGAATATTGTTTATGTATTTGAAGATTATCAGAAAAAAATGGGATGGTTCCTATGAAACTCCGTTCTGCAAGAATACGATTGTTGTTTATGATCTTATTTCTATTGTGTATTGCTATGTTGGGATTGTATATCCATAAAATATTGATAAGTATTTTTATGTATAACATACAGATAAATTCAATAATTCTCCTCTCTATACTCTCCGGAATAATCGTTATATTTATGAGGGTCTTCCTATATTCACGGGAATACGATAGACTCCTCTCCTTCGATAAGCTCTCCCGTGAGGAAATCTCGAAACTCAAGATAATCAAGCCCATTAGTCTCTATATCTCGAAGACGAATAGATTCATATCTCAACAGAGACTCCAAACGATTCTCGCGAGTATTGAAAAGAAGATCGATGATTATTCTTATTTTCCGAAGTATATCTCGGGAATCCTTATATTCCTGGGACTCCTCGGAACATTCTGGGGTCTCTCGCATACGATTGGAAATGTCGCGGAAATAATCGATAAACTGGGAGTCGAACAACAGGATGCCTCCTCATCCTTCATGCAACTTAAAAATAGTTTGAAAATTCCTCTCTCAGGAATGGGGATTGCGTTTGGATGCTCCCTCTTCGGACTCTCAGGATCAATTCTCATTGGATTCCTTCATCTCAATCAGAAGAAGGTCGGAAATGAACTCCTCGAAAAAATAGAGGAATGGATAACGAAGAAAACGATTAGTTTCGATATCGTCGATAATAATCATAATTTCCATGGAGAGGTTTTCTCGATGGCCCTCCTCGAAAAGACGATCGAAATGATCTATAATTTTCAAGGACAGATGTCGAATATCGAGGGAAATAGACTCTCGATAATCTCCATGCAATCTGAAATGTCCGAAAAAATAACGGAACTCACGAACGCAATGAATTCACATCAAGAATTATTGAAGGTCCTCTCTCGAAATCAGATGGAACTGCAATCCATAACCGTCTCCTTGAATAATCAGATGAACGACAACGTCTTCTCAGAAATATCCAAAAAACTCGAGACTATAAATATTTCTATAAATAATCTAACTCAGGACTCTATAGATGGACGTAAAATTATGATACAATCTTTAGGGAGTGATATTCGTATGATTTCAAAAACTTTATCATCATTAATTAGGGAATAATATAAATTTATGGACGCTTTTAGAAAGAAACTTCAAAATATATTGGATAGACAAAAATTCGTCAATGATCAGATAACAGAGAATATTTCAAACCTCGATAACAAGGAATACGCAAAATTGTCGAAGGAACTCTCAGACCTCTCAGAAATATGCCTCGAAATAAAAAATTTATTTAAAAAAGATGAGGAATTGAAGGATAACAATGAGATTATAAATTCCTCAGACGATCAGGACCTCAAAAATATGGCCCTCGAAGAAATCCCCACAATAAAGGAAGAAATCCAGAACTCTGAAAATAGACTCAAAATCCTCCTCCTTCCAAAGGATATAAACGATGAAAAAAACGCGATCCTCGAAATACGTGCGGGAACAGGAGGAGAAGAAGCAGGATTATTCGCGGCCGACCTCCTTCGAATGTATGAGATGTATTCCGCAGTTCGGGGATGGAAATTCGAAATCCTAAACCTCGATGAAAATGGAATAGGTTCCCTCAAAGATGCGAGTATAAGTATATCGGGAAAGGGAGTCTTCGCACGACTTAAATATGAATCAGGAGTCCATAGAGTCCAAAGAGTCCCAGAAACTGAAGCATCAGGCCGTATCCATACGTCCGCTGCGACAGTCGCAGTCCTCCCAGAAGCCGAAGAAATAGACGTCACAATCGAAGAAAAAGACCTCCAAATCGATACATATCGCGCGTCGGGAGCAGGAGGTCAACACGTCAATAAAACGGATAGTGCAGTCCGTATAACGCATATCCCAACGGGTGTCGTCGTCGCAATGCAAGAAGAACGATCCCAACATAAAAATCGTGCAAAAGCCCTCAAAATCCTACGCTCCAAAATATATGAAATCCAATCCCAAAAAAATGAGGCATCCCGCGCAGAAACTCGAAAAAATCAGGTCGGATCAGGAGATAGATCAGAACGTATACGAACATACAACTTCCCTCAAGGTCGCGTCTCAGATCATCGTATCAACCTGACCCTCTATAAAATCGATAAAATTATGGATGGATCCGCCCTCGACGAAATTATCGATAAACTCATAGAATTCGATCAGGCCGAAAAATTGAAAGGTCAAGAAAATGGAATATTATGATTTTATGCATACTGAAACGTGTGTTTTGAATACGTAATACAAATTATAGGTTGAAAATACACAAAATATCCCCTCAAAAAAATGAATAATTGTTTCACGTGAAACAATTATTCAAAAATTGTCATCGTGAAAATATGGAGTATAAAAAAATACAAAAATGTTTCACGTGAAACAATGTTAAAAAATATATTAAATTTATATAAAATAGTATTGAATTTACGAAATAGGAAATTCTCGAATTTATGTTGAGATCGTGTTAGAATACGATATAGTTATGCGATACGACGGGATATCTATTTTTATATGGCGCGATCAACGACGAGGTTTGTTTGTCAGGAGTGTGGTGCGGTTCTTTCGAAATGGATGGGACAATGTGATGTCTGCAAGTCTTGGAATTCCATTGTTGAAGAGGTCGTTGAGGATGTGGGTCCGTCTCGTAGTAAGATAAAAATTTCTGAAAATTTTTTTCAAAATATAGATATTGAAAATATTTATGATTCTTCGATATCTCGGGATCGTCATATAACTTCCATCTTCGAACTCAACAGGGTTTTGGGAGGGGGATTTGTTATGGGATCCGTCGTTCTTTTGGGGGGACCTCCTGGAATTGGGAAGTCGACTCTTCTTCTTCAGATGTTGCGTGATATTTCTGATATTGAGAATTATCTTTATATTTCTGCGGAGGAATCTTTCAATCAGGTGAGTCTTCGTGCGAAGAGACTCTCCATAACGAACAGAAATGTCAAGATTGCGAGTTGCAATGATATTGATCAGATAATCGTTAGTCTCGAGGGGATTCGTGATAGATCGATTGTGATCATCGATTCCATACAGACGATATCGACGAATATAATCCAATCTCCTCCTGGGAGTATATCGCAGGTTCGATATTGCACGCAGCAACTCATAAATATTGCGAAAAAGAATAATATAATTGTTGTTATTGTTGGGCATATAACGAAGGATGGAACGATTGCGGGTCCGAAGACTCTCGAACATATGGTCGATTGTGTTTTATATTTCGAGGGGGATAGATCGTATGATTATCGTATACTCCGTGTTTCGAAGAATAGGTTTGGGCCAACTGACGAGATAGGGGTTTTTTCGATGACGAGTTCTGGACTTGAAGAAGTTTCGAATCCCTCGTCCGTTTTTCTCTCAGGAAATGAATCCCATGATATTGTGAGTGGAGTATCCGTTTTTTCGGGGATTGAGGGAACTCGTCCGATTCTCTCTGAAATTCAGGCCCTCGTTTCAACGACGAGTATTCCGATGCCCAGGAGATCGTCCATTGGATTCGATCCAAATAGATTATCGATGCTCGTTGCAGTATTGTCAAATAGATGTAAGTTAAATTTCTCGAATAAAGATGTATACTTAAATATAGCGGGGGGACTCCGTATAAATGAACCAGCCGTTGATTTGGCGGTTATTTCATCTATACTTTCAAGTGCCTTCCAAAAACCGATACCTTTTGGATCCGTATTTTTTGGGGAGGTCAGTTTATCGGGAGAAATTCGTCAGGCCCATCTTTCATTTTCCCGTATAAAAGAGGCCCAGAAATTAGGATTTTCAAGGGTATACTGCTCAAACAAAACAGAAAAATATGACGAATTGAAAGATATCGATATAATATACCTCAAATCCATAAAGGATCTCCTCTCAATATTTAGATAAAGTTTTTGAAATAATATTATCCATGTGATAAAATCACGACATCATCATTTCATAGTTTTTATTGTTGTGTCGTGTTTTGTTTAAAATTTGTATTGTATTTTATAATTATTACTATAAATTTTGAAGCATTTTCAATGGAAGTTGGAGATGTTTGTTTTTCGAGATTCAAAGAAACGAGGGAGAAGGCGAGTAACTTAATCCTATCTGATTCTGCGCGGGGGATTGTCGATAGGTTTGAATTTTCGAGTTTCTTATCGGATGATGAGAGGATTTTTATACATAATTTCCTAAAATTATCCCAGACTCAAACTCATATCAAAAGATTGGATATGAACAATGAGATTGTGTATAAACATATTGACAATGCGAAGAAGAAGGGGATTTTTAAGAATCGTCCTATCTCTGATATAATTTCCCATATAAAAAATTCGTATAGTTCTATGCAATACAGGAGATTTAGTGATGGATTCTGTACGTATATTTATGGAATATTGTTTCTCTATAAGAAATACGGAAGAAATTATGAGGATATTGCGAGGAGAATAAAGAGTATTTTCTCTTCTGGGTTGTGTAGTGGGGAGGACATTGAGATGATCATGAATAAACTCTATAATGATTTTCCATTATATATTCGTATATATGATATTATTGGGAATAAATCGATTATCCCTAATGAATATTATGACATCAAAAAATCGAAGTATAATAATCCTAAGAATCACGATAATAAAAATAAGCAGGAGGAATTGGATTATTCTCCCGTTGAATCATATGATATAATGAAAGTGGAGGAAATCCAAAATAATGATCCTTCGATTTTGACATCTCAAAATTTATTGGAACATGTGGATATTGGAAGGGGACACTATTTAAATTCTGATTATATTATAAATTATTTCAATGGAGAGATCCATATTCCGGAGTATTGTCACAATATGTCACGGAATTTTATTTTTGGGAGAATCTTTCGAAAAAATGAACGCTTCCAAATAGAGAGATATTGTTTTGAACATCATATCGGAAAAAATTTCTCGAGGGAAGAAAACGCGAGATTATATCATGTTGTCGATGAAATGTTTCAAAAAAATATTATTAAAAATAGATGTATTTCAGATGTCGTTCATCTCATTCGTTTGGTCGTCTTTCGAAAAGAAGATATAGAATTGAAAGACAATATTTTTGATATGAGTATTTTGATGACATTATATCAAATATACGGGAGAAATTATGATAGTATCGCACGAAATATATGTCTAGACAATGATGGATATCCTGTGAGCGGAATGCATATCGAAATGTTTATGCAACGTTTTTTTTGTAAACATCATATGAATATGGTATATAAACCGGATTATACCCCGTCACATATTAAATATATTTATGATTGATTTTTCATAAATATAATAGATATTTTGTTATAATTTTATGTTGTGATACGCAATAAAATATGCCAATCTAAAGTGTGAGGATGTGAAAATTATATCAGAAGGGAATGATATGAAAATAAAGTTTTTACTCGCACTTGGAGTTCTTTTTGGAACGATCAATACGAAGGCGTATACTAGTGATAATCTCGCGAATATTAGGAATGAATCGTATTTAGGCGTACAGGTTGTCTATCCAACAAATAAAGATGAAATATTGAAGAAACCCTTTGAATCGAGTTATGCAGCTTCTATAAGGCTCGAGAATCTGTCTCTTATCAATCAGTTTCAAATCGATAAATTGAGGAAGGGAAATATCAATACCGTTGATATTCCTCAGAATACGAAGATTATTATTTCGGATATGTTGTCATACGACTCTCGTCCAACGACGATCTTGAATTGCGCGCTCTATGGAATATGTTCGACGGACGTCATCAGAACAATACTCGAGAGATCTGGAAATTTCGTATTTTTCAGTTGTAAAGGAAAGTGGAGTAAACTTTATATGCAATCTCCTTTGAGTTGTTCTATTCAAGCATTCTCCAATGTGAAAACGAGTATTCTAACGGGAAAACAAGATAAAGAACTTTTGGACAAAGCATACGATAATTTTAAGATTATTTTATCTGCAACTTCAAATTTCTTCGCTCAAACAACAGAAAAAAATATCATAGGAGAAATGGATATAAATGTTGATCCTTTTATATCATCAAATTATATACAAGATGACACGTTTAGAATCAATGTTCTTCATGGTCTTCTCAATAAAAATTATCCTGTGAATTTCAAGGAGAATTCTCTTTCAAAAGTATCGGATTTTAAGGATAAATTATTTTTAGAAGTATTATTGAAGTATATATTTAAAGCTAAAAATGTTGCAAATTATAATGAAATATTCAATGATTATCTTCCAGTAGTCATTAGAATAATAGAGAATGGAGGAATGAATTCGTTGGATCGCGTGAATTTCGCTCTCATGTATTTGAGGACGAATCCAGATAAAGTCAATTTCAATGATATATACAATGCAAAATGTTTGAATCCTGTTGATGTCAATAATCTCAATGCAGAAAATAAAGCGTTATTCAATGAACTAATACAGTTTAGGAGTTCGATTCTTAAGGATATTGCGAACAATATCAATAGAAAAAGTCTTATTCCATCGATCAATATAATCAATATTCTTATTCGTGACAAAAGAGTTGACGATAAAATGAAGACGAAATTACGATATATCAGAGATAATCGCGTGAAAAATGGATTCATAACCCTCATGGATGTCCTAAATGATCAGCTCCAATATGAAAATATTGTGGGTTCGGACGATTGCACCTTAATCCTTATGTATAAAAATACTATCAGAGATAGAAATGACAAGGATATAGTCCGCACATCAGAGGATCTCAAAAATGAATGGGGACATCTTTTTAGATCATTTATTTAAAATATAAATAATGATTATCAAAAATGTGCATAAAATTTTGTGCACATTTTTTTGTTTTTTGATCATTATGTTCCACGTGGGATACGTGTCATACGTCGAAAATTTTGTGTGTATTTATAGCAAATTGATCGTATATTTGACTAAAAATTATGGCAACTTTGTGGTGTATACATGACAAATACGAAAAGTATACCACAAAAATTTTGTATACATTTTCTGTGTGTATGCTACAAATTTTCAATAGATTTGCTGAAAATTAGTCTTTTATTTTAATTATTTTTTTGATATACGGACAATGTTTCCGTATACAACATTCTTGACATTTTGGATTTTTTGCCGTGCAGATATAGCGTCCATGGAGGACAATCCAATCGCTCGCATGAATATGAAATTCGAGGGGGATTTTTTTTGTGAGGTCTTCTTCAACTTTGATGGGATTCGAAGAATCCGAGAGTTCGAGTCTATTTGAGAGACGGAGAACGTGTGTATCGACCGCGATATAAGGCATCTCGAAAATCTGATTCATAATAACATTCGCGGATTTTCGCCCGATTCCTGGGAGTTTTTCGAGCTCGTCCCTCGTGTTCGGAAGTTTCGAATTATATTGTGTTTCGAGAATATACGACAATTTTATTATATTTTTTGCCTTATTGTTATAAAGTCCGATAGTTTTTATATATTCTTTGAGCTCAATTTCTCCGAGTTCGAGCATTTCCCTCGGATTCGACGCGATCTCAAACAATTTTGGAGTCGCAAGATTGACGGCCCTATCCGTCGATTGAGCGGACAATATAACGGCCACACAAAACGTATATTCATTGATATAGTCAAGCTCAGACTTCGGATTCGGATCGTTCCTGCGAAATATCTCGAAAATCGAACGTATATCCCTCTCGTCTATCATCCGTCAATTTTTTTTCAAAAACACAACGATAAATCATCATATCATATTATATGCGCGAATGTCCCCCAAAAAAATGGGGGATACGTGATATTATTGCTTGAAAAAGATTTGAAATAATCTCTGTCCACTCGTCGCAAGTAAGATATTTTTGTCAGAATCATAATCAAATCCATAAACTGGACCTGTGTATAGGGTTCTACCTTTGTATGATATAGTTGATTTATTTATGCTATCCGTATAGCGGTGATTCAGGGCGTTTGGGAAATTTTCACTTATATAATCTAAAATACTCAATATCTTCGTACTTGAATAATGTTTTGGATTCCTACACATGTGCATAACACCATTCCATCCACGACTATCGACATCATCTATCAATGAAGAATTTTCTTCCAAGAGATATCTTATAAGATTCACATTGCAAGATCTAAATGCCATCATGAAGGGAGTTGTATTTTCATATCCTCTCGCGTGTAAATTTGCACCTTTTTCGACTAATATCCTGACAGTTTGAACACTTCCTGAATGGCACGCATAAAAAAGGGCTGTATTTTCACAGTCGTCTTTCTCTTCCATTCTATCTTTAAATCCATATTTATCGAGCAATTCGTCAATAATAATATAGGAAGAATGTTTCGCTGCGAACATCAACGCGTTTAAATCTTTAAGTTTATCAGAAAGACCAAAATGCATGTTAGGGATATCAATATCATTATTTGTCATAATGTTATTAAAAGCGCGATAATCACGTGATACAATCGCATTCCCTAACATAATTTTCACGTCATCTGGGACATCGACTTTCGCGGAACTAGTTGAAACAATCATTGTTGAAGGTAGCTTTTTCTTATATTCTTCGTCATTACTCCTGGAGATAATTCTTTCACTTCGTCATTCTTTTTCTGAGATATATTCATTTTTAAGACGACAGGTGATCTGTTAGGTTTTGTCATTTTAAATTTTATATTATTTGATAGAATTTGAGTTGCCATTTTGAGGATAGATTCCTCATTTGCACCAACAGAAAATTTGTATCCATCATTGAGATCAGAAGCGAAATTCATCCCATTCATTGGAGTCTCAACATCGTCATCGTCATCATCATTGGAATCAAAAGCGAAATTCATCCCATTCATTGGAGTCTCAACATCGTCATCATCATTGAAATCAAGAAGAGGTGATGTGTTGGATTTTGGGTTATTCATATCAAGGCCACGCGAAGGTGTGTGGTCCATATCAAAGCCAGAGCTCATCACATTTGACGTGAACGCGGATAGAATGCAAAACAATTTTATATAATTTTTATTCATATTCAACTCATTTAATAAAATATTTATACATGTTTTTAATTATATAGCAATAATATTATTTTTGTCAATCTGAATGGGCAAAAAAAAATTAAAATTATTTTGTGTACGAAATGTCATGAGTATTTAGATGTTGTGATAGTATGGGGTTATAGATTTTTGAAGTTTATTTTTTTTTTTATTTTTGAAGGAGAAAGATATATGAATAAGTTGATATTGGATATGAATAATATAAATTGTCATGAGTATAATTTTCATGGGATACATGGGAGTTATATATATGCTGTATGTATCAACAATCTTTTAAATTATAGGGATGCTTTGATTTTGGAGGCGTATGCGAAGAATCGTCTATCTGGAAATATGGATTTTTTTGATGTTTTCAAGATATTGTCGGGACGTTATGGTATAGCGAATAGTTCGATATTTTTCGAGCATGCGTATGCTTTGGAGAGGGAGATTATGATACGTGAGATTGTGAGGAGGAGTATCTTTTGGAATGGGGTTTGGAATTGTGTTCGGTCATTTATTTTAGGGCTATATCAAAGGGGATTTATAGACTATAATATCGATGAATATTTTATGACAGAAAAATTTTTAGAATTTTGTTCCAATTTAGAAGATTATTTTGGGTTGGGAGACGATTTTTTTCGAAGAAGACGAAGGGAACGACGAGACTTTGGAGATGATGAATGTTGTTTTTTAGAGAGACTAGGTTATGAGTCGCGGGATAATAAAGAAGTTTTGTACGGTGAGTGGACTCACGATGATCAGTCGGATTTTTGGGGTTGTGAGGGAATCGATGTTGTCCCATTTTTTGGGGGCATGTTTCGAGATGGACGCGTTTTTGATTGCCTTCAAGTTTCCGAGTTTTTTCAGGAGATGTTTTGCGGAGGGAGGGTTCCATTCGATGTTTATTCCGTATTTTTCGGATTTTTTGATATCGAGGAAGAGGAATGGAGCGATCGCGTTTTCATCTCGTGTTTTTTCCATACTTTTTTGGATTATGCTCGTTCTTTCAGTTATTGTCATAATATTTGCTGATATTTTTGTTGGATTGATGGCTCCTGGATTTGTTTCTGATCCTGAAAGATTTAGACTGGCTGTTGAGTTCACGAGAATAACATTTCCGAGTATATCATTTGTTGCATTATCGACGGTTTATAGCGGGGTTTTGATAACACACAAATATTTCTTTCCATTTGCGTTTGCTCCTATATTTGTGAATATTATATTGATATTGTCTCTTTTCATAGGGCAGGATACTTGGAGTGCGGGATATAGGATAT
>CAMYPB010000009.1 GCA_947285985.1 uncultured Holosporaceae bacterium | reverse complement strand
TTTGTTTTTATGTGTTTGATTGAGGAATGATAAAAATGAATAGAATGCAAATGTATATCTTTTTGATATTATCTTTGATTATCTCATCATACATGTATTTAGACGCTGATATTCTTTTTGATCGTCTAACGAAAATCGTTTTGATGTATATAGTAGCGTGGTATCTCCTTATCATGTATAAAAAACAAATTGTGAAAATCTTCTATAATCTATATAACGAAAAATATACATCGTCGTCATATACTAACAATCACGAAAATTGTCTCTCCTTTTTTGAAGGTGATTGTGAGGAACAAAAATACGATGTTGAAATGTCTGAATCATCATCCTCATCGTCTATAACACATAAAAATACATCATCACCGATCCTTGAAGATTCTATTATCAACGAGGAAGATGGAATTATTTTCTGGAAGGGTCTAAGAAACAGATTCCACGATATAGAACAGAACCCAAATATAATAATTTTTGGGGCTTTCTCTATGTCGACCCTCCCGATTGTTATGGGATCTCACATTGTCGATCCAAGGAGTATAACACTCTCCGATTCAAAGATTCCAAATGATTCTATCATACAAAAAATTCGTGACAATAAAAAATTTCAAATAGTATCTAAAAATGAATTATATAAATTATATCATGCCATGGAAAATGCAGACATAATAATAAAAGGATCAAATTTTATAGATAAAACTATCCATAATGATGATATCTCCATAGAAATTTTGAATAATCAAAACATAAAAATTAAGGAAAACGCAATCGTTATAGATCTCGAATGCAAAAATGAGAAGACGAGTGATTTCATAGGATACGCACGTTCATTGTGTCCATCCATCCGTTTTGAATCGAGATTTCCATTTATGATTGATTTGAATACAGCCGCTATGAACTTGATTATGAACATGATGATGAAATCATCGTCTCATCAATCTCAATCACAAAAAAACAGATATAGTCAAACAGTTGCTTATTGAAATATATTCTGTGGAATTTTCGAAGAATCATTCACAAAGAGTGTATCCTCAACGAATATAAATGAATTAACTGATGAATCGGGATTCATGATCTTCCACGCAACTAAATTTTTGATATTTCCATTTGGATATTTCGAAAAAATCAATGTAATCCCCATATCTCCCATCTGAGATTTTCGGGTTATATAAATTTGAGCGCATTCTTTATTGTTTGATAAAACTTTATATTTTTCCTTAGAAAAATCAAGGCCTTCATCTAAAATTGTGTATATCGGGGTTTGAGATATAGGATACGATGACTCTGATCCATTGTCCTTGTTTATAACCCTTATATTTTTTCCATGTATTAGGATCCTCTGATTGATTCCATCCGTATAGTCTATTCGAACCCTTTGATTTCGACGATCCGCTTTAGAAAGCCATATATGTCCGAGATACGTATCACCCTCAAAATTATACTGCACAAAATCAGAGGATATATATTTGATACCCTTCAAATATGATTCTATCTTCAAGACGATAGAATTTTCTTTATTTTGTACTTGTTTTGCACAGACATCCAAAATATACGGATGAACAACAACGCAAAAAGCCGCACTCATAAGAAAAATGCGGCATTTCGACGAAACAAATAACGATGAGAAAAACTTTCCCATACACAAAATCCCTCGAGAAATATTATCTTGAATAAAACTCAACGACGAGGTTAGGTTCCATATTGACAGGATATGGGACATCCGCGAGTTTTGGGGCATATTTGAAAGTCCCTTTCAAAGCCTTCGTATCAACATTGACATAATCAGGGAAATCCCTCTCACTCGTCGATATAGAAACCGCAACATTTTCGTTGTCTTTCATTTTTCCAATAATCGAAACTTCATCTCCGTCTTTCAGGATATAAGATGGAATATCAACCCTCTTGCCATTGACCGCAATATGACCATGATTCACGAGTTGTCTTGCTGCGAAAACTGTTATCGCGAATTTCATACGGTATACAACAGCATCCAATCTCCTCTCCAACAATTCGATCAGATTTTCGGATGTATCTCCTCTACGACGAACAGCCTCTTGATATATACGTCGAAATTGTTTCTCTCCAATATTTCCGTAGTATCCCTTCAATTTCTGTTTTGCGTGCAATTGAACACAATAATCCGAAGGTTTCGACCTATTCTGTCCATGCTTTCCTGGACCATAATTTCTCGAATTGAAAGGACTCTTCGAACGTCCCCAAAGATTGACCCCCAATCTTCTATCAATTTTGTATTTCGCTTGGACTCTCTTAGTCATAAATGAAAAACAACCTCTACTAAATATATTTTTTTATTAAACTATCTGATCAATTATCCCATAAAACAACATCTTGCGTCAAGCGTATTCTATGGGACTATTTATTATATCTCTTATAACGTTTCGATAAATAATCTTCGATTAATAAATCATTTGTCCTATCCTATACGTCATCTAATATTCAACAACAAATTATAATGTATTTTTTATTCGTTTTATTCCAAATATCAATATAGTTGATCCGAACAATATCATTGGAATACTATGTTTAATCAAATAGATATAATCCCCTCCTTTTAGAAGTATATTTCGAAGGAGATACGTGTAGTGTGACATAGGATTTATATTCGATATAATTCTCAAAATATAAGGCATATTTTCGATGGGAAACATTCCGCCCGATAACATCAAGAAAATGAAGAGGACCATCATAATTGCGAGGAGGGCCTGTTGTTGATTCTGACAGAACGTCGATAAAAATATTCCAAGAGACGCGAAAGAAAACGAAAATATAAAAAATGATAATAAAAATTGATCTAAATGCCCGCGAAATGGAATTTTAAAAACAATGAGTCCAAGGATCGTGATTGAGAGCATATTGAAAAACGCGATCGTGATCCCAGGAATTGATTTCCCAAGGATTATATCCGTTTTTTTGATGGGAGCGGATATAAGTGTCTCGATCGTTCCCATCTCCTTTTCTCGGGCAATCGATATACAAACTAGACTCAATATAGACATCCCAACAATCATGACCATAATAGATGGAACAATAAACATTTTTGTGTCCATCTCTGGATTAAATAATATTCTCGTCTTGAAATTTATATATTGAGTATTAGGATTTACATTATATTTATTTATGATATCATCTTTTATAACATTGAATACTATGCTCTTCATATACGCACTGATAGATTGTGCACGAAGAACATTGCTTGCATTGATTAAAACTTGTAATTCTGCATTTTTATTAATATTGTTCGAAAATCCTCCGCATTCTGGAATGAGAATAACATCCGCCCTTCCGGATTGTATTGTTTTGAATATATCATCACTTGAAGATTCAGATTTTCTAAACCAAGAAGATGATATGGATTTATCGTATATTTTATTTATGACATAATCATTTGGATTTGATGCAATTGCGATATTAATATTCTTCGGTTCATTTGTTATGGCATAACTAAACAGGAAAGCTTGAACTATGGGCATAAACAATAGTGCGAAAATCATCACGGGATTTCTCAACATTTGAATAATTTCTTTTTTTAAAAATCCGATAAACATTATCCTATTCTCCTTTGAAATTTCACAATCGATAAAATAATCATAAAAATTGCTTGAAGTCCAAGTATCCAGAAATTTATTGCCAAATTTCTCAAGGATTCTCCCATAAGGAATTCCATACGTGCGATTTCAACGTACCATCTTGCAGGGAATATGAATGTTATATACTGCAAAATATCGGGCATATATTCAATTGGAAAAACGAATCCTGACAACAAGGATGTTGGAAGGAGTCCGATGATTAGGGCCTTTTGAACGGCAACCTGTTGTATTTTTGTCGTAATCGAGATATATAGTCCGATTCCCAAATAATTTATTAAAAATAAAAACGTTCCAAAAAATAAAACTATATGACTTCCAACAAAAGGTACATCAAAAATCAGTCTCGCGCAAAAATAAACAATTAAAAATCCAATACTTCCTAAAATCGCGTATGGAGAAATTTTTCCGATTATAAGTTCAGTTGATTCGATGGGAGTTGATATCAAGAGTTCCATCGATCCCTTCTCCCATTCTCGACATATCGTAAGAGAAGTCAATAAAATCGCGACGATCGCAATAATAACAGACGAAAGTCCAGGAATCGCAAACCATTTCGAATTTAATTCTGGATTAAACATATATCTCTCTTTAATTTGGATGGGGGATACAATATGTGTGTCGTCCCCCCTGATCTTTTGAATCGCAGAAAAACTTATAGTCGATAAATAATTCAAAATCGCAACAACAGACGAATTGTCAGATCCATCAATTAAAACTTGGACATCTATTGGATTATATGTATATATATTCTTGTTGAAATTCGGGGGAATAATAATACATGCCCTCGCATTTTCTTTTTGTATTTCCATGAATCCATCAGATGGAGAATTTTTATGATAAATTTTAAAATAATTTGAACTACTAAATGTCTCTATCAATTTCCTAGATTCCATAGACATATTGTGATCAATGACAACCGTTGGAATATTATTTAGATTAAATTCTATGGAATTTCCGAGAATCAAAACGACAATAAACGGGAGAAAACATGAGAGAATCAATGTGAAGGGATCCCTCATAATATGCATACACTCCTTCATAAAAATTGCCTTAAATCTTCTATAACAAAAATTCATTGTCATCATCTAGAATCTCCTTCAACGAGTCGAACGAAAACATCCTCGAGAGATGGATCGATTTTTTTTATATCTGCAATTTGTGACAAATCGTCTATAACTTTATTTGCGTCACATTCATTTTTTATTATGGCATGAAAATGGTGACCATATGGTTCGAACATTGCGAAACACCCCTTTGAAATATCTGTCAATTTTTTTAGGGAGTCGTTTGATTTTGGAGTTATATGGTATATCTGTTCGCTATACGTCGATTTTTTGAGATTTTGTGGGGTATCGAGTGCGATCATCTCCCCAGATCTCATAAGAGCGATCCTATGGCAATTTTCCGCCTCATCCATATAGTGGGTCGTAACGAATATCGTCTTCCCCAAATCCGATAATTTTTTTATTAGATCCCAGAATCTAACGCGAGACATAGGAGAAACTCCAGCTGTTGGTTCATCGAGAAAAATTATTTTAGGATCATGAAGAAGAGATGAAATAAGAGCGATCTCCTGCTTCAAACCTCCTGGAAGATCCCTCACAATAATATTCGTATCCCTATCGAAACCTATAAAATTAAATAGATATTTTAAACGTTCTTTATAATCCCTATTCGAAATCCCCCTAAGAGATGAACTAAACGATAGATTCTCATCGATCGTCAGATCATCATAGAGTGTGAATTTTTGGGACATATATCCAACGTTCTTCTTTATTCGATTCTCATCTCCTGTGACAAGTTTTTCATTGTCTATATAAACATTTCCAAGGGATGGAACGAGAAGTCCACACAAAACTCGAATAGTCGTCGTTTTCCCAGCACCATTCGCCCCCAAAAATCCGAAGATCTCCCCTTTTCGAACGGAAAATGAGACATTCCTAACTGCATAAAATTTATTGAATATTACACTCAAATTTTCGACAACAACAATATTATCCTGCATAATTTCGATTCCTTTTTATGAAATATTCATCAAAATTTTCGACATTTTCATGAGATAACAAACTTTTAGGTTCTCCTGTTCCCAAAACATTGCCATCTTCCATGAGGTGAGTTTTATGACAACGTTCCGCCTCGTCCATATAGGATGTCGTCATAATAACAGTTATATTATTTGAGACTGTATTGTTTAGTATATCCCAAAATTCTCGCCTACTAATAGGATCAACTCCATTTGTTGGTTCGTCCAATAATACGAGTTTTGGGGATCTCAAGAGAGAACACATAAGTCCGAGTTTTTTATACATTCCTCCTGATAATTTTCCAGCCGGTCTATCGATAAATTTATCGAGTCTCGTCATTTCAAGGAGTTCCCGCGATTTTTTGATGTATTCTTCGTGTCCCATACTATACATACTCGAAAAGAATTCAAGATGTTCTCTTATTGAAAGATCAGAATATAAACTCTGTTGTTCTGGCATATAAGCAATTTTATTTCGTATATCTTGAAAATCAACGTATTTATCATTGTTTTTATACTTTATATCACCTTCATCTTTCATCATGAGATCAAGCATAATTCGAAGGAGAGTCGTTTTTCCAGATCCCGCAGGTCCGATAATCCCATGGAGTATACCCCCCTCAAAATTTAAACTAACATTTTTCAAGGCAACAATTTTTCCATCTTCAAATGTCTTGCTTAAATTTTGAATATCAATTGATATGATATCGTCATTATTATTATTTTCTATATCCATCATTAAATGAAGTCTCCATTGTCATACCAGCCTTCAATAAAAGATCATCATTATCGAAGCGAACTTTTATTCCGTAGACGAGTCTTTGACGTTCCTCGCGAGTCTGAACATTTTTTGGGGTGAATTCTGCCTCCTCATTAATTTTTATTATTCTCCCATGAAATTCACGATCACTCACTTCCTGGAGTCTTCCAACGACTTTGTCTCCTATCTTCAATTTATGGACCATATCGTATGAAACATAAAAATACGCCCATATATCCTTTGGATTCGAAAGAGATATTATATTGGACCCTATATTGACATATTCTCCAGGTTCCTTAAATTTCGTTATTATAATCCCGTCTATTGGACTCTTTATATGACACCACATAATTTTTAGGTCATTATCTTTTTTATTACGTTCAATCCTATCGAAATTTTCTTGAGTCACATGTCCATTTTTTTTGAGTCTCAAATATCTACCATACTCATTATTTATTTGTTTTGAAGCAATCTGATAGATATCATCATTCAAAGCTATAATATCATCTCCTTTCTTCACGTGATCCCCCTCATGAAAAGGAAGAGAGATTATATCAGTTCCAACCTTCGATGATATAACAACCTTCGTCGTCTCAAGAGTTCCAGCATACATAAAATTGTTTTCATTTTGAGCCTGTCTATAAAAAACTATCCCAAATCCTCCCAATATTATGGAAATACCCAATATTATTTTTTTCATCATACTATTCACCATCATCTATATTATGTTTATCCGATAGAAGACCCCTCAATATTATCTCTATACGTTCCCTCCTCAAATCTTCATGATCGTTCCCATCGGATATATCATACATCCTATCGAAAACAAATCGTCTGATACTCACAAGAAAAAACATTGCAAATATATCGGAAGTCGGAAGGATCGTCTTGAAGATTCCGTTCGTCTTGCATTCCTCTATCAACTGAAAAAGAATATGTTTCCTCTCGATATTTTTGCGTATTTCTCTCATAAGATCATCGTCCTTCAAAATGATCTCGAAAAAAAGCGACGCAAATAAACTCTCCTTATTCCTCGAAAATTCCATCATCTTCGAAAGACAATATCGAAGTCTCGCTAATGAATCTCTAGACTCCCTCATACAATCTATCTTCAAAAATTCATAGAATTCATCGTATATAGACTCTATAAGACGAACATAAAAATTCGACTTACTCGAAAAATGATAGTGAAACATCCCCATGTTGACATCAGAAACCTCACATATATGACGAACCGTCAATCTGTCGACCCCCTCCTCAACAATAATCCTCTTCGATGCCTCTATCATCTTCCTATCTAAATTCTTTGAAGGTCTTGTCATAAAATTCTATCTCTTTCCTATACATATGTTTAATTATACATCCGCATAATTATAGGAGTCAATATTTTTTAGACAAGCGTGCAGTTATGAAAAAATAGATGGGGCATCTTATACTAAAAAATAAAATGCCCTTAAATGATGATATTATCCAAGAAGTTCTTTCAATATACTATTGATCATTCCTGGATTCCCCTTTCCTTTGAGTTCCTTCATAACGAGTCCAACGAAAAATCCGAAGAGTTTATCTTTTCCTGATCTATATTCTTGAACCTTATCTTCGTTATTATTTAGAATTTTATTGATTGCATCTCGTATCACACCTTCATCTTGGATCTGAACGAGTCCCATACTCGAGACAATCTCCTTTGGATTCTCGCATCTTGAAAACATCTCAACGAAGACAGTCTTCGCGATTTTTCCAGAGATCGTATTATCGAGGATGAGATCAACGAGTTCCGCGATATATTCTATAGGAAATGGGATCTCCGTTATATTTTTGTTTTCCTTGTTCAAAACTGCGAATAATTCCCCGATCATCCAGTTTGCGATTAGTTTTGCAGACTCATTGTTCTTGAAACGTGATGAATTTGCAGCCTTCTCAAAACAATTTGCAACGATCTCGTCTTCAACCAAGATGTTTGCATCACTATTTGATAGGCCATATGTCGACATAAATCTTTCCTTCTTGTCGTCTGGAAGTTCCGTCATAGATTTCCTTATATTTTCTATCCTCTCATCCGTCAATATAACGGGTTTCAAATCAGGATCTGGAAAATATCGATAATCCGCAGCATCTTCCTTCGACCTCATAGAACGTGTCTCACATTTGTTTGCATCAAAAAGTCTCGTCTCTTGAATGATCGTCCCTCCAGACTCAATCACGCAAATCTGTCGTTCTATCTCATAATCAAGAGCCTGCCCTAAAAATTTAATGGAATTTATATTCTTTATCTCCGTACGTGTCCCAAAAGGAGTTCCAGGTTTATGAACGGATATATTCGCATCAACCCTCAAATTTCCCCTCTCCATATTGCAATCACATGTCTTCTCGTATTTCAGGATAGTTCGAAGTTTACGGACGTATGCCATGGCCTCGTATGAAGATCTCATATCAGGTCTCGAAACGATTTCCATAAGAGGGATTCCAGATCTATTTAAATCAACATACGAATGTTTCGGATCGAGATCATGTATACTCTTTCCCGCATCCTGTTCTATATGTATCCTCTCAATCGATATCTTCTTCTGTGTTCCGTCCTCACACTCAATCATCAAATATCCGTCACTCACTATCGGATAGTATAACTGAGATATCTGATATCCACTTGGAAGATCAGGATAAAAATAATTCTTACGATCAAAACGAGAAAATTTATTGATCTTCCCGTTTATACTAAGTCCCGTTTTTATAGCCTGATCAACGCACTTTCCATTCAAAACAGGTAACATCCCGGGAAAAGCCGCATCATAAAATGAAACGTGAGTATTCGGATCAGATCCATACTCCGTTGAACTCGCACTAAACAATTTCGAATTCGTCGATATTTGAGCATGGACCTCCAATCCAATAACAACCTCATATCCATGTATTAAATTTTTATTATTATCAGTCATATTCAAAAATCCCCTCTTCTTTATAATGCAATATTTATCATAGATTTTTTCAATTCATCAAAACGTGCAGACTTTTCAATAATATGTGCAGCTGAGAATATATTATCCTCTCTAAAATGATTTCCTATGAGTTGTATACCCATTGGAAGACAATCCTTCGATGACATCCCAACAGGAATAGACATTCCAGGAAGTCCCGCAATATTAACATTCACCGTGAAAATATCATTCAAATACATCTCAACAGGAGACATATTATTCGCTTCTTCCCTTCCAAATGCAACACTTGGAGTTGTCATCGTCAAAACTAAATCAACCTTTGAAAATGCATTATCCCGAAAATCATCACGTATCATCTTTTGAAGTTTCAAGGCCTTGTTATAATACGCATCAAAATATCCAGCAGACAAAACATAAGTTCCCGTCAATATCCTCCTCTTAACTTCCTCTCCAAATCCTTCCGATCTAGATTTATAGTATAGATCATCGATATTTTTAAACTCCTCCTTTGAACGATGAGAATATCGAACTCCATCAAACCTCGATAAATTTGAAGATGCTTCAGCTGGAGCGATTATATAATACGATGGAAGTCCATATGAAGTTGTCTTTAGATCAATATCAACAAATTCGCAACCCGCATCCAAAAGCCAAGACTTCACATCCTCAAAAACACGCATATTATCAGAATTTAAACCTTCAATATACTGCTTCGCAATTCCAATCTTCATGCCTTTGATCGACCGTCCCAAAAAATCTGTATAATTTGGAACATCAACTTTTTCAGATGTTGAATCCTTTTCGTCGTAGCTCGCCATACATTTCAACATAATCGCGGCATCCTCAACACTTTTTGTTATAGGACCTGCCTGATCCAAAGATGAAGCAAACGCAATCATTCCGTATCTCGAACATAATCCATACGTCGGTTTTATTCCAACGAGTCCACAAAACGCAGAAGGTTGACGAATTGATCCCCCCGTATCAGATCCCGTCGCACACACACACAAATTCGCACTCACAGCACTCGCAGATCCCCCAGACGACCCACCTGGAACTAATTTCATATCAGGATTCGTTTTTTTCCGATATGGAGACCAAGATGGTCCGTAATAACTCGTCATATTCGTTGAACCCATCGCAAATTCGTCCATATTGGCCTTTCCCAACACAATAACTCCAGAATCCAACAAATTTTGAGATATCGTCGACTCATATTCAGGAACGAAATCTTGAAGAGCCCTCGATCCAGAAGTCGTCCTCGTCCCCTTCGTACAAAATAAATCCTTCATAGCAATAGGAACACCAAGCATATCATAATTCGTATCCCCCCTTTGAATCATCGAATCAATCTCTTCTGCCCTCTCTATCGCCCTCTCATTCATAATCGTTATATACGAATTTAAAGACTTATACTCCTCAATCCTATCTAAATACATCCTCGTCAACTCAACAGCACTAAACTCTTTCTTGAGAAGTTTCTCTTTCGTCTCTTTGATCGTTAAATTATCTAAATTATTATTAGTCATGATTATTATATATCTCCTTTTTCGTACGTATCTTTCTTCTGCAATTCGTTAAACTTTCTTCGATTATAACACACTTCCCTAAAAAATCTGACATTTCGTACACAAAAATAAATCAATTTTTTTCCAATCATAAACAAAAATTTCCACATCAAAAATAAACATTTTGGATTTTTTATATCAAACAATTTGCTAAAATTTCATGAAAACTAAAAATTCATTTTATGCAAATTTTCATTGTATTTGAACAAAATAAGCCGCAAATCTTTTTTTGTCCAGATGTGCAGCTTTTTAAATAAAATTATCAAAATTTTTTATTATATTTTATGACAATGCAAAGAAACGACAGGTTTTTTATTGAAGAATCTGATCATCAATTTTTTGATATCGTTTGAAATTATTTCCTTCATTTTCTCTTTATCATCATTTTGAGTTTGTAGAGTATTTTTTATTATCTGATATATATGTGTATTGATTTTCTTCGATATTTCGTTATTTTTGACGTATATACCTTGCAATGATATATCTGGATTTCCATGGATACGATTATTTGAAGTCAAGAGGAAGCTCACACTAATATGTCCTGAATACAACATATTCGCCCTTTCCTTGATAATATTGGAATTCACAGGGACTATATCATTCCCATCGATCGCGTTAAATTCAATATCTATACTCTGAACCTTCGATAATTTCCTGTTCTTCAAGGATATAATATCCCCAGAATTCGCAATAATCGTTTCTTTTATATTATTCTCATGGAGAAATTTTTCATGAGCATGCAACATGCAAGCATCTCCATGAATTGGCATACATGTCTTTGGAGTAGTCCACTCATACATTTTTTTCAATGCTTTTTTGTTAGGGTGACCTGAAACATGGATTGAATTCTCTGTTTCTTTTGTGACGATTTCTATCCCTTTATGAACAAGCATATTTTGAAGTTCTCTAATACACAACTCATTTCCAGGAATAACTTTCGAAGAAAATAGAACGACATCATTTTTCCCGAGTTTTATTGCTTTGTTGTCTCCCCTTGCAATACGATTCAACGCGGACCTCGTTTCTCCCTGAGATCCCGTACACAAAAACATAACCTGATTCAAAGGCATACTCATAGCTTCAACTTCATCAATAATAACTCCAAGAGAAGATTTCATTTTCTCTGTAAAATATTTTGTCTTAGAAACGGCCTCTATCATCCTATGCATTGATCTCCCGATAACCGCAACTTTTCGTCCCGCATTTTTCGCGACATCCAACAAAGTTTCAATACGTGCGAGATTCGATGCAAAACACGTCACAGTTATGCGATTGTCTTTATATCTCTCAAATAATTCAATCATAGTATTTCTGACATCCATCTCAGATCTCACATCCTCATTTGAGAGAACGTTTGTCGAATCACAAAGTAGACAATCAACCCCTTCCCTTCCAATCGACATCATCTTCTCCTCATCGATCTTATCTCCAATAAGAGGAGTCTCGTCAATCTTCCAATCTCCAGTATGAAAAATATTTCCAGCCGGAGTTTTTATGTATATTCCACATGCCCCCAAAATAGAGTGTGCAAGTGGGATAAACTCCATCTCAAACTTTCCAACATTAAATCTTTCATTCGTCTTCACAACACGAATTTGAACCTCGTCCTTCCATTCATAAGATTCAAGTTTCTGACGTAAAACGGCAGCAGGAAACTCTGTTACGTATATAGGACATCTCAACTTCTCCCATAAATATGGAATGGCCCCTATATGATCTTCATGAGCATGAGTTATAAAAATTCCCTTTATATGACTCTTCATTTTTATTGAAAATGAAATATCAGGAGTTAAAACATCTATCCCATACTTATCATAAAAAGCAATCCCAAGATCAACAATAATCCATTCATTATCGTGCCCTATCATCGTGGAATTCGCACCAATCTGCTCAAGTCCACCAAGGGGTAATATTAAAACTTCGTCTTTCTTCGCTAACATATCTTTTCTCCTATACAAAAAAAATAACAATAATAAAAAAATGGATAATAATAAAAAATTAATATATTCCTACCAATTCTCTTTCCTATCAACTCCAAAAACAGAAGTCATCTCTATCCATCCCTTATACTTTTTTTTATGGCTTTCGAATTCTACTCGACACCAACCATCTTTCACAGAAACTAAATGCATAACAACATTCTTCTTCAAATCCACAATTATTTTAGAGTTTGAATCTGGACTTTCATAAATATGAGACAACTCAACCCTAGAAATAACAAATCTCTTCTTCGATGACAAAAAATTCTTGTGGACCCAACCCCCCAATCCATCAGGGTCCTTTATACGTCTCCAATGACCATATCTCGCATTTATAACAACAGGTATAAACTTCGTATTAAAAGTCGCAACAATTTTGTATTTCTCTCCAGGACCAACACGAACATTCGCATTCGACGACTTGATGCACACATAATACGGCTTACAAACATAACTCTCTATGACATTCTTCGAATACAATGGAAATATAAATGTATTTCCATAAAAAAATATTAAAATACTAAACAATATGCTTAGCATTTTAAATATATTTAGCATAAATTTTCGACAATCAGATATCACCAATATAAATCCCTGTATTTTTCGCGATCTGAACACAAATATCACAACAAGAGAGTTTTTGATTGACATTCAAACTGACTTCTTGGAGGGGTGTACTCTCGATTTTTCCATGCTTATATGACATCATAAATCCTGTTTTTCCTTGATCTATGAGGTTCACAGCTTCAAATCCAAAGGCTGATCCTATAACACGATCCATAATCGAAGTTTTTCCTCCACGTTGTATATGCCCCAATTTCGTGGATCTCGTATCGAATCCTTTTTCTTTCAGTATGGAACACAGATGTTCTCCAATCCCCATATAATGTTTCTTTGAGAATTGAACTTCCGCGTCTATAACGATATTTTCATGTTTGAAGTCGGGCGCTTCAACAGCCTCAGAAACAACGATAATACAATGGTTTTTCGACGATTCATAACATTCTTTGACCTTCGATATAATCCTATCCATATCATATTTAAACTCAGGAACAAGAATTATATCGGCTCCAGACGCAACTCCCGCATACATCGCGATATATCCCGCATCTCGTCCCATAACTTCAACAATCATGACTCTCTCATGACTCATAGCTGTTGAACGTATATCATCTATCGCATTTGAGACAACTTCAACGGATGTGTGAAACCCAACAGAAAAATCCGTATGAGAGACATCGTTATCAATAGTCTTTGGAATAGCTATCAAATTTATCTCATTGTTGTGGTCATTTAGAAGACGATTCATCATACTCATACTTCCATCTCCCCCAACATAAATAAGTCCATCCAAATCAAGACTTTTGTATCCTTCAATTAGAAGATTTGAGAAAACTTCTATAGGAGTTTTCTCTCCATTTTGTTGCTTCAACATTCTCGTGTTGGAATATAGAATACTCCCCGAACGAGTCAACATAAATTCATCACATGTTTTTGAATCCAAAACGACATAATCGAGTGGCCTCGAGATTATCCCATATATTCCGCGCTTAAATCCTATAAATTCATATCCTAGATCATTAGCCCTTATGAAGGCAGACCTTATGATAGAATTCAAACCTGAACAATCTCCCCCACTCGTCAATATTCCAATTCGTTTTTGATTCATCTTAAAATTACGTTAATAATTATACATATAAGCTATTCGATGCAGATAGTATAACATTTTAATCGCATTATGTTTATAACATTTTTGGGACATCCTCAAATTTTATATATGGAAATCATCTCTGTCGACGAATAACTCGCGGAGGATTGTTGTAGTTCACACTTATGTTCGGTCTATTTATTATTCCATTCGATGAATTATTGTAATTTGTCTTAACATTATTGATATTCTGTTGTGTTTGATTTATATTTTGTTTCGCAATATTCGATGCATTCTGCGTTGTATTTTGAATTTCAGCCGCATTATTTGAAACATTTGTTATTGTTTTATTTAAATTTGTTCCTATAGAATTCGACGCCTTCCCAAAGGAGTTGAAAATCTTCCCAATTTTATCCCCAAGATTCGCGATCGTATCCGCAATATCCTGACTTCCGGATTGCGCATTGTTCGTCATCCCTTGAAATCTATTCGAAAATCCATATGAATGATCCACAGCAACGAAAAATAACAATATCCATAAAAATCTCATATTCATAAAAATCCTCCCAACAAATAATATTTTATAAATACTATCTTTAGATTATATTGTATCACAATTATATTAAAAAATAGTTAATAAATAACATTTTTAAAGTATAGACCGTATGGAGGGGCTGTTGGACCCGAGAGTTTTCTATCTTTTTGATCTATCAAAAATTTTATATATTCTGGTTGCATTTTATGAATACCAACCTGTTTCAATGTCCCCGTTGTTATACGAACTTGATTGTGAAGAAAAGATTTTGCTCCAATTTCTATAAAAATCATTTCATTTTTTTGTATAATTTCAATAAAATCGATTGTTCTTATTGGATTTTTGGCCTGACATTCTGACGATCTAAAAGATTCAAGATTGTGAGTTCCAATGAGATATTTTGAGGCCTCCCTCATTTTTTCTATATCGAGTTTTTGAGGGACGTGCCACACTCTATTTTTGTATATCGGAGAATTTATATAAGAATTATATATGATATACTCATAATGTCTTTGTCTCGCTGAGAAACGAGCGTGAAAATCGTCATCGACAACTTCAGATTTTTTCACAACACACCCTGTATCGTGCATATAAAAATTTATGGCGAGAGGAAGTTTATTACAATTATATTCCCATTTTTCTATATATTTTGGGGATAATATTTCGAAATGTGCGACCTGATTTATTGCGTGGACTCCCGTATCCGTACGTCCTGCTCCAAACAAAATTATCTCTTCATCTCGAAATATATTTGATAGGGCATTTTCTATGGTCTCTTGAACTGATATAAAACCCTCTTGTTTTTGCCATCCAAAAAATTTTGTACCATCGTATTCTATATTTAATTTTATTTTCATAATTTCAATAATTCTTTGATATTATCTATAATCTCATTTTCCTCGCACGTTTTATACTCAGTTCCATTTCTATATATTTTTGCTATACCTTTTTTAAATCCAAATATTCCAATATCAGATTGATGGGCCTCGCCCACTCCATTCACAACACACCCCAATATTGAAATCGTCTTCGAAATCTTCAATGATCTCGTCAAATCGTCAATTTTTTTAGATAAATTGATGACATCTATCATAGTTCTAGAACATGTTGGACAGGATATCATATTGATACTATCCTTAAGTAAACCCAAGGATTTCAATATCTGTTTTCCAACTTTTATTTCTTCGATGGGATCATCAGACAATGAGACTCTTATCGTATCCCCTATTCCATCGGCCAATAAAGACCCTATTCCTATCGATGATTTTATAGTCCCTGAAAATAAGGGTCCTGCTTCTGTTATTCCAAGATGAAGGGGATAATCTAAAATTCTCGATAATTCTCTATATGCTTTTATTGAGGATATGACATTGGAAGATTTCACACTTATCTTGAAATTATGAAATCCCAAATCTTCGAGTCTCCTTGCATTTAAAACCGCACTCTCAACGATAGCCAAATAGTTTGGTTCCCCATATTTTTCAAGGATATTCCTCTCAAGAGAACCAGAATTTATCCCAATCCTAACCGCGACATTTTCATGATCTCTCAATGCAAAAATTATCTCGCGCATTGCGTTATGATCGATATTCCCCGGATTTATACGAATACAGTGTGCTCCAGCTTCTATCGATTCTATAGCTCTCTTATAATTGAAGTGTATATCCGCGATAATAGGAATATTCGTATTTTTTATTATTTCTTTGAGGGAGGTCGTTGATTCCCTCGTTGGACAGGAAACTCGAACAATATCACAACCCGCATCTTCAATCTTTTTTATGAGAGAAATTGTCGATTTTATATCCTCTGTGTTCGTATTCGTCATAGTTTGGACAGGAATCGGATTGTCCCCTCCAATCTTAACATTCCCAACGGATATAACCCTCGTCTTTCTTCTATCAATTTTTTCGATCATAAAAATTATACTATTTATTTAATTTTTTCGTAAATTCTTCAGAAAATTTTTGGAGACGTTCCTTAGAATCTTCTTTGGACATTATATCGACCTTTCCCTTTCCATTCTCGTCAATCACAATATAAATCACATACGAGCAAACATCCGTCGAATCAAACTCTCGAATTTTTATTGGTTCTGTTCGAATTTCTCCAGACTCCTTGTTCATATACTCTATATTATAATTCTTAACTAATGAAATAGCCTTCTCCCAAGTTTTCATCTTCTCCTTGGAATATTGTATTCTTTTTATATTTTTATTGTCATTATCATCAGAAGACTTCAATATCTTCGATATAACCTTCTTCTTTCCACCGATATTATCTAAAATTGATCCAAAATTATATTTATTCTTATCTTTATAATCATCGGTATCCATTGGTTTGAAATCATTATTATCCGCGTATACATTCGAAGATATAACACTAGATAAAATTATTGCCACGAGAAATCTATTATATATCATAAGAAAAACATCCCTCAAATATTTTCAACATCGGATTTTACACTATATCAAGATAATTTTGAAGACTTTAATTGTCCACAGGCTGCCATAATGTCCTCCCCCCTCCTCTCACGAATTGGGGCCTCAATTCCAGAATCCTCTAAAATTTTCACAAAATCCAAAACTCTTTTCTTGGGAGACGGAATAAAAGTCGATCCCTCCCATGAATTAAACTGTATTATATTGACCTTCGCATTCAATCCCCTAATCAAATCAACTAACTCATACGCACATTCTTTCGAATCATTTATATCCTTCAATAAAAGATATTCAAATGTGATCCTCATAGAAGGATGATACTCACAATATTCACGACATACATCAATTAGACTATCTATATCATATATATCGTTTATCGGCATAATCTCACTGCGTATTTTATTGTTTGGCGCGTGCAAAGATATCGCAAGTCTACATTTTAGATCCTTTATGATATCCTTCATAACGGGAACAATTCCAGATGTTGAAACTGTTATCTTCCTTCTTGAAAGTCCTTCCTTTTCATCATAAATAATTGAATCTATAGATTTTAAAA
>CAMYPB010000008.1 GCA_947285985.1 uncultured Holosporaceae bacterium | reverse complement strand
GTAAAGATGAGTTACAAAATATTATTTCTGAATCTATCAAAAATACAATGCAAGAATTTAAATTGTCGGAACTTTCAAATATTTCAAGCGCATTGAATAGTATATATGAAAAATTGGGTGTTTCAGATAAGGGTAATTTAAATATTGATATTGTAAACAATAAATTGAATACATTTTATGAGAAGGCCTCTGAAATAAAAAATGTATTTGGAAGTGATTTTTTAAATAAAAATATGATAGCATACTATTCGAAAAAAGATAGTGAAGAATATGTTTCCAGAATAAAGGATGAATCTACTAAAAATGATGCGATAAATAAATGGAACTCTTTTTTTGAAAGTTATATTCAAAATGATAAATCAACAATTACTGACAAACAAGATATTAAAAGTATTATAGATTATTTGATAGGTGTTAGGAATAGTGTATTTCAAAGAATAAAGGAAATAAAGCGTGCATCTATTGAGGATTTACACTGGACTGAGAATAATGATTCTTCGACGTCATCATCTTGCACATGTACGCGCAGGATGTTATTTGGAATATCGATGACAGGTGATGATAATACTCGTTTCTATTATATGCTTGATTCACAAGAGAAGAGAGATACGGAATTTTTTATTCCTCTTGCGAAATATTTTGACGGTATGATGAAGTCGTATTTTGAGGTTTTGAAATCTCTTCCTTATGATCCTTATATTAGTCAGAGATTGACGATAGATTCTATGGAGACGAGAGGGAGTTGGTTTTTAGGGAATGATCGTGATTTCGAATTGTTTGAGGAGTCTTCAAAGTCAAAATAGAGGGATCTCGTAGATTTTTATGGAATAGGGCATCGTCTTATAATAATATAATATTCATACGATGTGTCCTATATAGATTTATTTTTAGGTTTTTTTTATGTCAGAGAGAGAAGTTGAAAATTTTAAGATAGCTGCGAAAAATAGACGCGCAAAATTTGATTATGAAATAATCGAGACTTTTGAATCGGGAATCGTTTTGAAGGGCTCTGAAGTGAAGTCTATACGAGATGGGCATGTGAGTATAAATGAGTCGTTTATTGGTCCGATAGAAGGATACAATGAATTATTCCTATTCAATTGTGATATACCCGTCTTAAAGCAGGCTAGTTATTTGAATCATGAGCCTAAAAAACCTAGAAAATTACTCCTCCATAGAACTCAGATAAATAAACTTTTGGGATCTATCGTGAAGAAAGGTATGACGATCGTTCCTCTCACAATGTATTTCAATCATAAGGGTATAATAAAATTGAGTATCGGACTAGCGCGTGGAAAGAATGTCGTTGATAAAAGGGAGACAATTAAAAAACGAGATTGGAATATTCAAAAAAGTCGAATCTTGAAGAATTATAATCATTGAAACGAGAGGGGGGGGAAGAGATATACTCAATCTTAGAGATTGAGTATATCTAATTTTTTTGTGTTACACAGATCTCAATATTTCGTTTATACTGGATTTTGATCGTGATTTATCGTCTACTTTTTTTATTATGACGGCACAATTTATGTTTATATTATTTTTTGAGGGATAACTTCCCGGGACGACAACGGATCCTTCCGGAATGATACCATACGAAATATTTCCTGATTCTCGATCTATAATTTTTGTTGAGGATGAGATCGTCACACCCGATGCGATGATCGAATTTTTTTCAACGATACATCCCTCTAGGATTGAAGATTGAGCTCCTATGAAACAATTATCTTCGATTATGACGGGATTTGCGACGGCTGGTTCTAAAACCCCTCCAATACACGACAACGCGGAAATATGACAATTTTTTCCAATTTGTGCGCATGATCCTATGGCCGCATTTATATCTATCATCGTATTGTCATCTATATAGGACCCTATATTTATATAGCTTGGCATAATAATCGCATTATTTCCTATATAGACTCCATTTCGTATTATTGATCCTGGAGCCTTCCTATATCGAGGATTATTTTGATCATATTTCAATAGTCCAATTTTATCGAATGAGTCAAAAATTTGTTCGTGTGCTTTCGTATGGCGAAACATGAGGAGTATGGCCTTTTTTATCCATGAATTCGTCTTGTATGATCCATCCTCCAATTTTTCGACGATTTTTATGGAACCACTATTCAAAAGTTCCAATACTTCATCTATATATGATCTATCGTAGGGAATACTATTTTCAAAAGCCTGCTCTATTTTTAATTGTAGTGTATTCATAATTTTATACCTTCTGTTTTATTGGGGATATTGTGTGCATAACACTTGAGAGTGCGAATAACGCGCCAAGTGCTATAATTCCGCTCGAAATGAATATACTATTCAATGAAAAATTGTGCGCGACATATCCCGCGAGAGTATCCGCGATGAATGCAGCAATCGCATTTATGAGCCAGTATACTCCAAATCCCGTTCCTCGCAAATCTTCAGGGACTTTTTCTGCGATGAGAGAAACGAAAATATTTTGGGTTGCTCCATATTGAAGTCCCCAAAAAAGTATTCCAATACACATTATTGTCCAACTACTTGCTGCAAACATCGTTATATCTGCGAGTACTAGAAATAATACACCGATAAACAATATTTTAAATCTATTGAACTTGTCTCCCAAAACTCCAATAGGATACGATGCGAGAGTCGTTCCAAGATTGTATATTATCATAACGATAGGTGCGAATTTTTCTGCAACTGAAAATCCATCGTTTGCACGAAGTATAATGAAAGTCTCATTCATTCTAGCCATCATAAAAACGAAGTTAACGCCCATTAAAAGCCAGAAAGCTTTTCCTAAATACTTGAAATTTTTTATCGAAAACTTGGTTTTTACTTTTGGAGCGGGCATAGGAGTTTCTGAAGCGATGGCCGGGTGCGCGCATCTCGTTGGTTCCTTGATGCAGAATAATAAAATAATAAACGCAAGTATAGCTGGAATAGATGCGATCGCGAATACTAATTGATAATTGTTATTTGTTTGATCCATCGCAATAATTCCAAATAAACCTCCCAATAAAGATCCTGCATACGCGAGAGTCCTCTTCAATCCATAGGACGCACCCATTCGTTTTCGTGGGGCAACGTCCGCAACGATTGCGTCTCTTGGAGACGCTTGAACTCCATTTCCGAATCTTTCCATCATTCTCGATGAAAAAACGAGGGCGAAAGAATCTGAGATCGCGAGGATTGGCTTGCTTATGACTGAAAAGATATATCCGAAAATCATGATACCTTTTCGTCGTCTGAAAAAATCACTGAGCATCCCAGAGACTAATTTCATAGCGTGAGATATCGTCTCACAGAGACCTTCAAGAACTCCAATTCCTATAACTGAAGCTCCAAGAATATGTTTTAAATATAACCCAGAAAAACTATATACCATAACAAACGATATATTCATGAGCATCATCATGAATCCTATCTGCCATACAGTTCGTGGGATTTTTCCATCTCTTTGTGGAAGAGATGTGTTTAAATTATCTGTTTCATTGATTTTTGTGGAATTTTCCGAATTATTGTTGCCTGTTAGCATGGTAGTTTTATTTTTTCAATAAAATCTCGTACACATATAATTTATCCAATATATATCCGTTTCAGTCAAGGATTTTTATGGCATCGATTCCATGGTATTGAATAAAATGATAAAATCTCATATGGGCATAAAATTTTATTATTGATCAATACATATATTTTGTAATACAATATAACGTAATCAATCAAAATCTAATCAAAAATTTTAGGAGTTATTTTATGAAAATTTTAAATATATTATTTTCTTGTTGTCTTGGATGTCTTGTTTTGACAGATTCATATGGGGCAGAGGGTCAAAGTCCGTTTAATCCTCAACGGAATGTACAGGGAGGAGATAGAAGTGCTCGTAGGGTTCATTTCAATGGAGTAGAGGTAGATAATGTTTTGACAGGGAGATACTCGATAAATCGTCCAGTTCCTGAAGAATCGTTCTTCGGAAGAATTTTATCAAGAGGGTTATCTAATATAGATTGGTGCATGCAATACTATATTAGAGATTGTAAAAGATTTTATAGAATCAATGGAAATGAGATTACTCCTTTGCACTTTTTTACTCCGAATGAAAATTATAGAGAACATTGGTATAGAAGGTTATTAGGGTATTCATTGAGTAGATTTATGAATTCAGACGGTAGTACAGTGACGAACCATAATAGTCAATTTTCTAATTATGATATGTTACTTTCCTATAGTTTCGATTGGGGAAGTTATAAGGAGAATTTGGATAAGTTGCAGAATCAATGTGCTGATTTATCTCGTGAGAATAGTGCATTATTGTCAAACAATAAAAATTTGTTGAAGACAGTTGAAGAATTGACTAAGGAACGTGATGATTTATCACATACAAAAGAATATTTATCTCGTGAGAATAGTGCATTATTGTCAAACAATAAAAATTTATTGGAGAAAGTTAAAAAATTGACTAAAGAACGAGATAGTTTATCTCATACAAATGAATGTTTATCTCGTGAGAATAACGCATTATTGTCAAACAATAAAAATTTATTGGAGAAAGTTAAAAAATTGACTAAGGAACGTGATGATTTATCACATACAAATGAATATTTATCTCGTGAGAATAACGCATTATTGTCAAACAATAAAAATTTATTTGAGAAAAGCAGAAGATATGACGCGTTAGAGAAACAATATAATGATTTACTTCAGAAAGTCAAAAAAGGAGACAATGACTTGTCAAAGAAGAATTCTGAACTATTAAGGAGGATTAGAGCATTAGAGGAGGAAAAAAGTAAAAAAGATGAGGAGTGTGAGTTTCTATCGGATAAATATGAAAAATTATCGAAGCAATTTAAGCAATTAAATGATAATACATTAAATTTACTACAAAAAATTGCATTACCTGTATAATCGAAAAAAGGTGGTCAATAGCTTAATGAATTTATAATTAGAAAAGGGGCAAGGTTGAATGATATTTTTAAGGTTAAATCGATGCAATAGATTTTGTAGCAATTTTCTTATACACTAAAACTCATATGACAATTCAGGCGTGAGGTGATATAATATCAAATAGTATATTGTTATTACAAAGAAAATAACGCGTATGAAGACGTCAGAAATCAGGAGTGCATATTTAGATTTTTTTGAGAGGAATGGACACACGAAAGTTTCGTCTAGTTCTCTCATTCCAGACAATGATCCAACCCTTATGTTCACGAATTCTGGGATGGTTCCATTCAAGGATGTTTTTATTGGGAAGAAAAGTTTAGGGTTCAAGCGTGCGACGACTGCTCAAAAATCTTTGAGGGCAGGAGGGAAACACAATGACCTTGAAAATGTTGGGTATACTGCGCGACATCACACATTCTTCGAGATGATGGGGAATTTTTCTTTTGGGGATTATTTCAAGGAGCAGGCTATAAGTTTTGCATGGGAATTTGTCTCGAAGATTTTGTGTCTTCCAAAGGATAGGCTCATGGTCACGGTTCATAGCAGTGATGAGGAGGCCGCGTCATACTGGAAGAAGATAGCAGGATTTTCAGATGATCGGATAATTCGAATTCCAACGAACGATAATTTTTGGTCTATGGGAGATACGGGGCCTTGTGGACCTTGTACTGAGATTTTTTATGATCATGGAGACAAGGTTCAAGGAGGTCCTCCAGGATCGAAAGATGAGGATGGAGATAGATTCGTTGAGATTTGGAATCTTGTTTTCATGCAGTTTGAGACGTTGTCTGATGGATCCAGAATAAATCTCCCTCATCCTTCGATAGATACAGGAATGGGACTCGAGAGAATAGCTGCCGTTATGCAGGGTGTGCGAAGTAATTATGATATAGATTTATTTAAGAATATTATATCAGATATTAAAGACATAACAAATCAAGATGACATAAAGTATAAGCATCATAATCATGTTATTGCTGATCATATGAGAGCGATATCATTTATGATAGCAGACGGAATAATTCCATCGAATGAAGGAAGAGGATATGTTTTGAGGCGTATTATAAGACGTGCTTTAAGACATGGATATAATATGGGGATGAAAGATCCATTCTTATATCGACTCGTCAAATCTATAAGTAATTCTATGGGGGAACATTATAAAGAGCTCATTCGATTTGAAAAGACGACAACCGAAATTCTGCGTCTTGAAGAAGAAAGTTTTATGAAAACTATAGATAAAGGTATGAAACTTCTTCGCGACGAGATTGATGGAATGTCTTCAGATAATAATATTTTCCCAGCGGATATCGCGTATAGATTGTATGACACATATGGATTTCCGTTTGATCTCACACAAGATATTTTGAAATCTGAAAATAAAAGGGTTGATGAATCTGAATTTGAGAGAATCTCAAATGAAAAGAAAGAATTATCGAAGAAAGCGTGGGTTGGAACGGGAGACAATTTCACGGATAAAGTCTGGTATGACGCGAGATCCTATATAAAAAATGATATAGAATTTCTGAGGAATACTAAAATTTTAGAGAAACAATTAGTCAAATGCATGATAAAAGACGGACAAATTGTTGATACTTTAAAAAATAATGAAGAGGGATATATTATTTTTGAGAGGACTCCTTTCTATGCGGAATCTGGAGGACAGGTTGGGGATACGGGATATATAAAATGCGATGGTCAAAATATTGCGGAAGTATTAGACACGCAGATTATTTCTGGTATACATTCTCAAAGGATACGAGTATTTGAAGATCACTGTATTTCTATAGGGGATAGTTTAGATTTATTTGTTGATTGGGAAAGGAGATCATCTTGTTCTAGAAATCATACATCGACTCATATCCTCCAAAAAGCATTACGCGATGTTTTGGGGAGTCATGTTGTTCAGAAGGGATCCCTCGTGACACCTGAGAGATTACGTTTCGATTTCATACATAATAGTTCGATTGATCATGAGCAAATCATAAAAATTGAATCAATTGTGAGGGAAAGTATCGATAATTCTTTTGATGTTCAAACGAAGATCATGTCTTTGGATGATGCGATCAATTCTGGAGCTATGGCTTTGTTCGGAGAGAAATATCCTGAAAATGTGAGGGTTGTTTCTATAGGAGATGATTTCTCGAGGGAGTTGTGTGGAGGAGAACATGTTCAAAATACATCTCAAATTGGGGAATTTAAAATTTTATCGGTTTCATCGATAGGTTCAGGAATCAAGAGAATCGAAGCGGTGAGCGGAAGATATGTCAGATTATATCTCGAATCTGAAATAGAAAAATTGAAGAAAACTGTTGAAAAACAGTCGAATGATATAAAAATCCTCGAGAAGGATATTTCCGTATTAAAATCAAAATTAGTTTCAAATGATATCGAATTTAAAACGGAAGATATCGAAGATATAAAATTTATATATGGCTCATTGAAGGATTCCGATAATAAAACAGTGTTGTCCTTGATCGATAAAGAAAAACAAAATAATGATGATAGAATCGTGTTCATAACCAATGAAAATACGAAAAATAATATGGTGTCTATTTGTTTGTATGTATCGAAGGGGTTAGATATCAATGGACTAGATATTATGAAATTTGTGAATGAATCTTCAAATCTGAATATACGATTCGGAGGGCGTTCTGATTTGATTCAGGCAGGAGGAATTCAGAAGTCAAATATCGACACTTTAATACAAAATATAAAGAAATACATAGCAAAATAATAGCGAATTTTATGTGTATTGAGACTATCTCATTTTGTGGGGTAGTCTATTTTTTTTGTGTTTTTGTGAAAGTTTACTTTGTGAAATTTTTTATCATAATGTATTATTATCTAGGTTTTTACTTTTTTGTGATTGTTTTGTTATATGACGAGTCGTCCATCATGGTTGAAAGTTAAGGCTGGGAATTCTGAGGGATTTCAAGAGACATTGGAAATTGTGAGGAATTGTGGAATACACACAGTTTGTGAGGAGGCTTTATGTCCGAATATCGGGGAATGTTGGAAGAATAAGACGGCCACATTTCTTATTATGGGGGATATATGCACGCGAAATTGTGGATTTTGTAATATAACTCCTGGAACTCCAAGGTGTCTCGATCAAAAAGAACCTGAAAAAGTTGCGTATGCCGTTCGTTCATTGGGTCTCAAACATGTCGTCATAACGTGTGTGACGAGGGACGATCTAGAAGACGGAGGAGCCTCTCATTTTGCGAATGTTATAAACGCAATACACAATACATCAAAAGAATCGACGATCGAGATTTTAACGTCCGACATGAAAGGAAATAAAAATTCGATTCGAATTATCGCGCAGTCTCGTCCCGACGTTTTCTCTCATAATATGGAGGTCGTCAGGAGACTCCACAATATCGTCAAAAAATATCCTTCAAACTATGATAGATCCCTTCAATTTTTGAGGGATATAAAAGAGATGTATCCAAAAATGATCACGAAAACCGGAATTATGGTCGGGATAGGAGAAAATATCGATGATCTAAAAGAATTTTTCGAGGATGTCGTGAAGGTTGGAGTTGATATCCTCACGATCGGACAATATATGATGCCCTCTCCAAAACATTATCCAATGGATAGATACGTCACACCCGAAGAATTTGAAGAATTCAAAAATATCGCACTTTCGTATGGAATAAAACAGGTCGTCTCCTCTCCGCTCGTTCGATCCTCATATAAGGCCCACGAATCATATAAAAAAATATGCCATTTAAAATAATTTTTGGGATAATATGTTTGACATTGGGGAGCATCCTGTCGTATCAGGATATACGTTATAAAAAAATCAACCTAATTTTAACAATTTTATATTGTGTGTCCTGCTTTGTTATACGAACAGAAAATTTTACGTTTATCCCATTCTATATACTCATAATTATCGGAGTATTTTATAAAATTTTTATGAGAAAGCTCGCATTCGGCATGGGGGATTATATATTCCTATTTTCCTCCTGTTTTTTAATAGATGAAAATTTTTGGCCTGTTTTTCTCATAATTTCCGGGATTGTTGGTTGCATTTTATCAATATTTTGCAAAAAATCAAATAAAATTCCATTTATACCTAGTATTTTCGTTGCAATGCTATCGAGTATGAATATATTGAAATAAAATTATTTATATGATAAATTATATACAATATTACTTTTGTTCGGTTTTTTATGAAAAATTTTATAAAATGCGGTGTTTTATCGGCGCTTTTTTGTTGTTGTATGCCTTGTTGTTTTTCATATGATGCAGATGCCCCATATAATTCCGAGGGTTGTTATGTTTTTAGGTACAACGTATTTAAAGACACGGTCAGTTTTTCATGTGTATGTGTGCACCCACAAGGTAGATCGGAAGTTCATCATCTCGCGTCTTTCCGAGAAATTAATGATAAAATCCGTATTCCTATAAATTTTTATGCATATACAAACGATTTTGTGCTTGTGAAGCAATACATTTTTGATCAGAACGGATATCTCTCAAAGGTTTTGGACAAAGATTCACATGAAATAACAGAATACAGGCCAATTGCATACAACGTTCCCCGCCGTTTCCCAGAATTGCAAAATATACACTATATAGAACGAGCATTTTTTTATTCAAAAGTACAGCAACAACATGTTGTCCTTCCTGGTATACAGGAGACCGTGGAAGGACGTGGTGTTGGATTTGATCCGAGTTGGACGTATAACCAGACATATAGAAGAGAGTGATACAAAATCACTCCCTTCTATATACGTCACTTCTTTATTTTCGGAAGGACAGATATGTGCAACTCTTGGAGTTGTTGAGGGGTAACTTGAGCAGGAGCTCCCATCATCAAATCTTCAGCCTTCTGATTGAAAGGAAATGCGATAATCTCTCGAATATTTTCAGTATTCGCGAGGAGCATGATCATACGATCGATCCCAGGTGCACATCCTCCATGAGGAGGAGCCCCAAATTTAAATGCATTGATCATACCCTTAAATTTAGTATCGACAACACTCTTGTCGTGCCCTGCGATCTCGAATGCGCGGTACATTATCTCTGGAACATGGTTTCTTATGGCTCCACTCGAAAGCTCTATACCATTGCACACAATATCATATTGATATGCCCTTATATCGAGGGGATCCATAGTATTCAATGCTTCGAGACCACCTTGTGGCATCGAAAATGGATTATGTGAGAAAATTATCTGACCTGTCTCCTCATCCTTTTCAAACATTGGGAAATCAACAATCCAACAGAATTTATACGTATTTTTCTCAATTAAATCGAGATCTCGTCCCAATTTCATCCTGACGCTCCCCGCGATTTTTTCCGCATTTTTATCACATATGAAAAATACGACGTCTCCAGGATTCATGTTGTTTGTGTGCGCAATCTGGTGTAACTCCTCTTCCTTGAGGAACTTGACGATAGGACCCTTAAATTCGGTCTCCGATAGCATTGAGATATATCCAATTCCTGGAAGACCTATCTCCTTCGCCCAGTCATTCAATTTATCGAAAAAACTACGAGGTTGTTTTGCGGAGTCCTTGACATTGATACTCCTCACAATCGATCCATCTTTTATTGCGTTTGCAAACGCCCCAAATTCAGAATTCCGGAAGATTTCCGTAACATCTTGGATGATGAGGGGATTTCGAAGATCAGGCTTATCACAACCATAATGAAGCATAGCATCGTGATACTTTATCCTCTCGAAAGGTGCGTTTGAGATAGAATATCCTTCAGGTGCGAACTTCTTGAATGTGTTGTATAAGACGGGTTCTATCGCATTGAAAACATCGTCCTGCGTTGCGAAACTCATCTCCATATCGAGTTGATAGAATTCCCCAGGGGAACGGTCTGCCCTTGCATCCTCATCCCTAAAACATGGAGCAATCTGGAAATATTTATCAAATCCAGAGACCATCAATAATTGTTTGAATTGCTGAGGGGCTTGAGGAAGCGCATAAAATTTTCCATGATGTATACGACTTGGCACGAGATAGTCGCGCGCACCCTCAGGAGAGGAGGATGTCAGGATAGGAGTCTGTATCTCGAGGAATCCCATACTCGTCATCTGCTCTCTTATATATGATATAACCTTTGAGCGGAGGACTATATTATTGTGCATAACAGGACGTCTGAGATCGAGATATCTGTATGTCAATCGTGTCTCCTCAGGGAATTCATTTTCTGCATTGATTTGAACGGGGAGCATACAATCAGGCCTCGCAATGACATCTATTCCATCAATACGAACTTCTATATCTCCCGTGTTCATGTTGGGATTCAACGTATCAGGAGGACGATTTGTTACGGTCCCTGTTATCGTGATGATGGATTCATCGCTCAGGTGTGAAACTGTCTCAAATATTTCTCCCGTCTGCTCGATGACGCACTGAATCATTCCATAATGATCCCGAAGATCAATGAAGAGGAGACCCCCATGATCCCGGATTCTATGGACAAACCCAGATAATTTAACATGTTCACCGACATTTTGAACTCTCAATTCATCGCAATGGTGAGTTCTATATACATTTTGTCTAATCATTTTAACTCATCTTAAATTAATCTCATAATATTTATAATATGGTAGCGCAAATCAAAATTTAGTTCACGAAATTTTTTTGCCCATACATAAAAATCTAAAATTACGATAAAATTTATTGTGTATTCTGCGATAATTCGACTTGTTCTTTTTTCTCAACATTTTCCTTTTGCGGATTATTTTGATCAATTTGTTTTTGTTTATCTTTCAAGAGACAAGGTTCGTGCATCTTGATAATATCAAAAATTTTTTGCAAAAGGTTTGTTTCAGAAATATTGTCATTTATTTTATCTTTATCTTGGAAGCAGGCAGCATGTTCCTTCATGAAATCGAAGATCTGTTGAAGGAGGGTGGCCTGATCAACACTCCCATTCACAATATTATTATTCTGATTTTGTTGATCTGCATTTCCGAATGACACGTTGTTCATCGCAATAATCAACGCGCAAGATATTCCACGAATAAATATTTTTTTTATCGATGTTTTCATAATATTTCCCCAAAGCTCGAAAATAACATTCCATATATATATGTTCACATATAATATATAAAAAGTCAATATTGTGAAATTTATTGTATAGTATTTTCTTTTATAATAATATCATCAGGCATCGCGAGATTGAGGACAATTCGACATCTCTCCTCAAGAATATCCCTATCGAGAGAATCATTACTCAGAAGTTTGACACGTCTCTCAAGAGAATCCCTCTCTTTCTTCAAATTATCTAAAATTTTAGTTTGTTCATCAACCTTCTTTTTTATAACGAGATACGAACGAAATCCATTTTCTCCTGTTATTGCATGAAAAAAGAAATACATTAAAATAAACAACAAAAACGATATTTTTGATATAAATTTTATTCTATTTGGAATTCCAACAAACTTATTGTAAAGTTTCATAAAATTGATTGATCCACACAAAACAACAAAGACCCCAAACAAAATGTTCAGGGTCAATATTTTTCGAATTTCCGAAGAAATATCTAGAAGTTATTGAAAAGGAATTATTCAACAACTGTCACAGCGCGACGGTTCTTTGCGTGTGCTTCTTCTGTTGTTCCTGTGTCAACAACTCTTTCTTTTCCGTATGAAACGACTGTCAATCTGTCTTTTGCAACTCCGTTATTGACGAGTTCTTTCATTGCGGAATCCGCACGGGATGTTCCAAGAGCCATGTTGTATTCTGCTGTTCCACGAACGTCTGTGTGTCCTTCAACTGTTGCTTTTGTTGAGGAATATGTCTTGAGCCAGTCAGCTTGAGCCTTCAAGCGAGATTTTGCTGAGTCAGACAATTTTGCGGAATCAAAATAGAAATAAACTGTGTCTGGAACATTTGTTTTGAAGTCTTCTGCACTTCCTGGAACAACTGATCCATTCTGTCCATTTCCATCAACTTTACATGTGTTTGAACAAGCTGCCATGAAAATTGCAACGCTTGAGATCAACCCTAATACTTTCGCGTTCATTTTTATCGTCCTTTTTTTATAAAAATAAAACAAACTTTATGTAATCAGGTTATCAAAAATTTGTGGGATAATCAAATACATAATGTTGATCCACGACATGAAGAAAATTCTATGTTGTTGTAAAACGACAACACAGTTTGTATAAAGAATTCTTCGTATATCATATGTATAAGAAAAATTTGTAAAAAATATTTTTATATGTAGAATTGTTCGTATAGTTTATCATAAATCTTACAACGTATTATATGTCGAAAACAAAGAGAATAATATTATGTGCGGGGGGAACAGGAGGACATGTTTTCCCTGCGATTTCTATTGCGAAAAAATTGTCATCTATGGGTTATGATGTATGTTTTTCAACGGATAGAAGAGGTGTCAAGTATTTAGGAGATTATTCTAAGAATTCAATAGTATACAATACAATAACGAGTAGTAGAATTCTATTATATATCTCCCTTATCCTCAATATTATGCGGGGGATATTTTATTTATTATTTCATGAACGTCCACTTTTTATAATGGGTTTTGGAGGATATCCATCTATTCCCCTCGTTTTTGCGGGGCAAATCCTTGGAATAAAAACGATAATACACGAACAGAATGCGAATCTTGGGAAGGCAAATAGATTACTCTCGAAATTCGCGAGGGAAGTTATAACATCATTCTATAGTATATCAAGTAATAAAAAATATATCAATATTGGAAATCCAACGAGATATGATGGTATATACAATAATATAATGTATAATCATACAAAAAAAATATTGATTATTGGAGGGAGCCAAGGGGCGTCGATCATGTCTGATATTATCGCGGATTCTATATGTCATCTAGAGGATGATTTGAAACGTGAGATTTTCGTATATCATCAATCTCGTGAATCAGATATAGAAAATGTTATGAAAAAATACGATAAATCCGGAATAAAATATGATGTCAAAAGTTTTTTCAATAATATGGACGAAATATATCAGGATGTTTCAATTGTTATATCACGCTCAGGATCATCGAGTATTTTCGAGATCATTGGTTTCAAGAGACCTTCTATCTTGATTCCATATTCAAAATCTATAAATGGAGATCAAAAATTTAATGCAAAATTTATGGAAGACAGAGGGTATTCCATCGTATTCGATGAAAATAATATCAATGTGAAGGAATTATCTAGAAGTATATCAAATTTGTTCCAAAATTCAGATAAATTATTCGAAATTTCAAACAAAATGAAAAGTGTATGCAAGGGGAACACGACGGATCGTATTGTCGAAGAGATTTTGAAATCATTATAAATTATTTCATTTTTTTTTGTGTATGGAATGGACGAATATATGGAGAAATGTTGTATACTGTTTGATATCTATGACAATTGTTTAATTTAAAAAGAGAGAGAAAGAAAATGTTTGCAGTTTGTGAGAATAATAAAATAATCCATTTTATAGGACTTGGGGGGATAGGAGTGAGTGGACTCGCGGAGATCCTTCATTCTTTGGGTTATATTGTGAAGGGGAGTGATAGATCGTATTCCCAAAATCTTGAGAGACTTGAAAAACTTGGCATACAAGTTTTCATAGGTCATGATCAGAAAAATGTTGGGAATGCGGATGTTGTTGTGTATTCCTCTGCGATAAAAGACGATAATCCCGAGATATTATACGCAAAATCTCATAAGATTCCTGTTTTATCGAGGGCTGAGATGTTATCCCAAATCGTTCGCTTCAAAAAATCTGTTGTTGTCGCGGGATCTCACGGAAAGACGACTGTGACATCATTGTGTGCGTCCCTCTTAGAAATGAGTTCATTCTATCCAACAATCGTGAATGGGGGCGTCATAAATTCATACCAGACAAATGCGAAACTTGGAAAGGGGGATTGGGCTGTGATCGAGTCAGACGAATCTGATGGGAGTTTCGTTGAATTTTTTCCGTATATTGGGATAATCACGAATATTGATCATGAACATATCAATCATTATGGATCCTTCGAAAATTTGAAATTAGCTTTCAAAAAATTTATCAAAAATTTACCATTTTATGGATGTGGAATTGTGTGTATTGATGATGAGAATGTCTGTGATATCATAAAGGACACACTCGATCGTCGTATCATAACATATTCCATCGAGAAAGAGGATGCTATGTTCAGGGCATCGAATATCAGAAAATTTGATGATACAACAAAATTCGATGTTATGCTGAACAATGAGTTATACATAAAAGATGTCGAAGTTCCAATCCTTGGAGATCACAATATAAAGAATACTCTGGCATCTATCGCTATGTCTTTTGAACTCAATATATCTGAGGATACAATAAAATCTACACTCAAGAATTTTCAAGGAGTCAATCGAAGATTCACGAAAATTGGGAAGATCAATGGTATACAAATCATCGATGATTATGCGCACCACCCAACAGAAATAAGATCCGTTTTAAATGCAGCAAAACAATATAAATCAGATGGAAAAATTGTCGCTATATGTCAACCCCATCGATTCACGCGTCTAAACAATCTATTCGATGGATTCGTGAATAGCCTCGCAATTTCTGATATCGTTGCGATCGCCCCAGTTTATAAGGCCGATGATAAAGATTCTGGAAAAATTTCATCACAGGATTTGTTCAATGCAATAAAAGAAATAAAAAAAGAGGATGCCTTCTATGTTGAGAACGAGGAAGATATTGAATATTTTATAAAAGATTTAATAAATACGCATAAAATTTGTGACAAAGATGTTATACTATTCCTAGGAGCTGGAAATATCAGCAGATGGGCGCGAAATATTGTTGAACGTATAGGGGATAGATGATTCTTAAGAGATGGATGTTCATATTTGTTGTATGTTTGAGTGTTATGTTATTTTTTGTTGCGGGGACTCTCATAGGATATTCATACTGCGAGAAATCTTTGAATAACATTCCTCAACGAAATGACAACGAAATCAGACACCCTTCTGAAAAATTAGATAAAACAAAATTAGTTGTTGAAAGAATATTCGATAAACAGGCAGGAAAATTGAAGGCAAAAATTAGGGTCCCTTCAATTCCTGCGATCACTAAGGCAAAGAGTTATAAAGCAAAGATCTTGTGAAAATCACTGCCTTATTGATAGGCTGAACCCATTATTTTTGTTGTCATAAGCTTCAGGTTCTGAATTATCCGAGGAATTGTCGTATTCTAAACTGGGAAACATTCTATGGAATTCCTCCCTTGTGAAATCACGTATTATTGTACCGTCCCCTGACAATTCGAAGATGGCAGAATCTGGATTGTCAGTAATCAAAAAATAACGAAGTCCTGCATCCTCATTTGACATGCCCTCAAAATTCACTGCCGAAAAACTAAACAATAATGTTGCAAATAATAAATTTTTCATATTTATAGTATTATTCTCCGTGAAAATTGGTATAAGAGTTGGATGGTGTAATGAGATTACTTTGATTTCGCGATAATATGCTATTGATATTCTCCATAGAGTATGAATTCTGCAGTCTTAATAAATTCTTTACATCAGGATTAATTGGGCGTGGTAAAGAGCGCGCAATTTCAGCAGGAGGCCTATTGAATATTCCCATAAAAATTCCATCACTTTCCGGAATACTTATGTCATCAGAATCCGTTGACGATATCCAAGGGTTATCCATAGAATTCACATCGAAATTCACTACTGAAAAACTCAATAATAATGTTGCAAATAATAAACCTTTCATTTTAATAATCTCCATAAATAATAAATTTTTTTAAAATCAAAAAAACATATTTTCCATAGAACAACTGCGACGCAGATAATTTTCTACGACAATATCCTGCTGTTCCTTATTGTCAGTATTTTCATTCCAATCAAAAACTCTCTGGTTTAAAGGAGGTTTTGGACGTTCGACTTCCTTATTAAATTCCACGGGATTAACATTCAAACAACCATAATTTTCGATATTGTTATCTGATGAATATACTTCACCTATATAAAATAATGATAGAGATAATACTATATATCTAAACAAATTATTCATTAATATACTCCAATATATTCAATATAACATGAAGTATATATCCAATAATATAATTTTGTCAACTAGAAAAATTATGTAATTTTATTTTTTCTTATATTATTCCACCATTCCAACCTTTTTTTTATTTCGCGTTCAAAACCTCTTTCATTTGGGATATAGAGATTGGGACGTTTCATACCATCTGGAAAATAATTCTGTCCAGAGAACGCATCTTTTGTGTCATGGTCATATATATATCCCTCGAAAAATCCTTGTTCCTTCATAAATTTTGTTGGGGCGTTTATTATGTGTTTTGGGGGATTGAGGGATCCTGTTGCACGCGCTAATTTTCTTGATTCGTTATACGCGTTGTAAACAGCATTTGATTTTGGACATGTTGCAACGTATATTATGGCCTCAGCAAGACATAATTCTCCCTCAGGAGATCCCAATATTTTATAGGATTCAAGCGCGTTTAAAGATATTGTGAGGGCATGGGGATCAGCAAGCCCTATATCTTCGGATGCACATCTTATGAGTCGTCTTCCTATATATTTTGGATCCTCTCCTCCTTCTATCATCCTTGAAAACCAATAGAGTGCGGCGTCTGGATCCGATCCTCGAAGAGATTTATGGAACGCACTTATCAATGAATAATGTGAATCATTATTCTTATCGTATGTCATCGGTTTTTTATGGATTATATCTCCTAGTTCATCGATCGATATATTGTGGTCTATATTTAGGGAGTATATCTCTTCAATACGATTCAACAGGAATCTTCCATCTCCATCCGAAAGATTACACAAAAAATTTTTTCCATCGTCATCGAGAGGAATTTTTTTATTCATTATTTTTTCAGCCCGAGAAATTATCTTCAGGAGAGATTCATTTGAGAGCCTATTGAATATAATAACCTTACACCTCGATAATAGGGCGGGTCTCAATTCGAAGGACGGATTTTCTGTCGTCGTCCCAATGAGAATTATATTTCCATTCTCGAGATACGGAAGAAATATATCCTGCTGAGATTTATTGAGGTGATGAATTTCATCGACGAGCAAGATTATCCTCGAATTTTGAGACATCTTGAAGACATCCTTGAAATCAGAGGACGACGACGAAACGGCAGAAAGATTTATGGAAGGTATCCCCGAATTTTTTGATATTATATTCGAGAGGGACGTTTTTCCAGATCCGGGAGGTCCCCACAATATCAGAGACTGCAGATTATTCAACGAAATATTTATATTTTCCTGACCAATGAGATCACTCATCTCAACAGGACGCAATATTTCGGCGAGTGGTTTTTTTGTATTTTCAAAGAATTTGTATGACATAATAACTCACGAAAAAAAAATTTATAATATGAGGATATCATATCACACAATCTATAGAGTCATGACATTTCGTACACAAAAAAAAGTTGTATCCAAAATGTCATATCTCACCCCGAGATATTGTATAATGATT
>CAMYPB010000007.1 GCA_947285985.1 uncultured Holosporaceae bacterium | reverse complement strand
AGATGGGACTTTTTCTTTCTTAGTTGTTTTCTTATTATTTAATGATTTAGATGGGACTTTTTCTTCATGACTATTCTCCAAAGATGAAAATGGGTCTATTCGAGATGACGTACCATATTTCCAAGATGAAAATGGATCTATTCGAGATGACGTACCATATTTCCAAGATGAAAATGGATCTATTCGAGATGACGTACCATGTTTCTTAGATGGCTTCTCACTATTTAAATTAGAAGGGGATTCTCCTTTCTTAGATGGTTTCTCACTATTTAAATTAGATGGGACTTTTTCTTCATGACTATTCTCCAAAGATGAAAATGGATCTATTCGAAATGATGTACCCTGTTTCTTAGATGGTTTCTCACTATTTAAATTAGAAGGGGATTCTCCTTTCTTAGGTGTTTTCTCACTATTTAACTTAGATGGGACTTTTTCTTTCTTAGTTGTTTTCTTATTATTTAATGATTTAGATGGGACTTTTTCTTCATGACTATTCTCCAAAGATGAAAATGGGTCTATTCGAGATGACGTACCATATTTCCAAGATGAAAATGGATCTATTCGAGATGACGTACCATATTTCCAAGATGAAAATGGATCTATTCGAGATGACGTACCATGTTTCTTAGATGGCTTCTCACTATTTAAATTAGAAGGGGATTCTCCTTTCTTAGATGGTTTCTCACTATTTAAATTAGATGGGACTTTTTCTTCATGACTATTCTCCAAAGATGAAAATGGATCTATTCGAAATGATGTACCCTGTTTCTTAGATGGTTTCTCACTATTTAAATTAGAAGGGGATTCTCCTTTCTTAGGTGTTTTCTCACTATTTAACTTAGATGGGACTTTTTCTTTCTTAGTTGTTTTCTTATTATTTAATGATTTAGATGGGGCTTTTTCTTCATGACTCTTCTCCCAAGATGAAAATGGATCTATTCGAGATGACGTACCATATTTCAAAGATGAAAATGGATCTATCCGAGATGACGTACCGTGTTTCCAAGATGAAAATGGGTCTATCCGAGATGACGTACCGTGTTTCCAAGATGAAAATGGATCTATTCGAGATGACGTACCATGTTTCTTAGATGTTTTCTCACTATTTAAATTAGAAGGGGATTCTCCTTTCTTAGGTGTTTTCTCACTATTTAACTTAGATTGGGCTTTTTCTTTCTTAGGTGTTTTCTTATTTTCTAACCCTGTTTCTTGATCATCTACATTCAACTGAGAATCATCTGTTGGAGTTTTTGGATCTTGTTCTCCATGGTTGTCATACTCATGAACAATATTTTCCACTTGACCTTCTAAAGACAACCTATGACAAACCCTAAATACATACGATAACCCCGTAGATACCCTCTCGTAAGAATATGACAATCCACGGGATAATCCCGCACACAATGCAGATGCTCTCTCGTAAGAATATGACAATCCACGGGATAATCCCGCACACAATGCAGATGCTCTCTCGTAAGAATATGACAATCCACGGGATAATCCCGCATACAAGTATGAAGCCCTAGTAGATACTCCTGTGTATACATTTGAAACAGTGTGCGACATACCCGACGTCACTCTTCTGAAGAAGTTCGGTTTATCATTCGCATCTTCACTCCTTTGCTCTTCACAAGTCAAACTCTTGTTAGACTTAATTTCTGTTGAAATTCCTGAGGATTGCTCTCCATGATGTTCCTCTTCATTTTCACATAAAGCTCCTTTTTCATTATCAACCTCAGAAAAAGACGGAAAATCTTCAAGATTAGAATTCCTTGAATCGCTTAATTCATGACTTTTCTTACTTTCTTCTTCTATTTCCTGTTCAGCCTTTATTTCTTGATCACTATTCACTTGAGGCTCAATCGTTGGACTTTTTGAAGCGTCTTCCTCCTCTTCATCATTTTGAACTTCTTCTACACTACTTTTCCCGTCTTTCTGTTCATCATTTGTTAATTGATCATCTTTTATATCTTGTGGGAGAATTCCCTCTGCTTGTCTCTCAACACTAGATTCCTCTTCTATTTCCTGTTCTGTCTTTATTTCTTGATCACCACCCACTTGAGGCTCAATCGTTGGACTTTTTGGATCTTGTTCCTCCTCTTCATATACACTCTCCTCTTCGTTTTGTTCATCTCCAACATCATCGTCTTTCTGTATAGTATTTTGTTTTGGATCATCCGCACTATCAAAAATTTCCATAGTCATTTTAGACGGCTGTTCAACATCATGATTCTTATTTTCTTCATCATCATAAGAACCTAAAGACAAAGGCGCTTTTAAATTTTGTTGCGTAACTTTTTTTCCTGGCTCAATGTCAAAACTAATAAGATCTGGAACATCTCGTGGATCTTGTTGCAGAATTGTCTCTTCTTGCTTAACAGATTGTTTGTTATCCACCTCCTTTGTTATTTGCTTAAGTGAAGCTTCTTTTTCATTATCAACCTCAGAAAAAGACGGAAAATCTTCAAGATTTGACAAATTAGACAAATTTTTATTAGTACCAACAGGATTATCAAACGGACTAAACGGAACTCTATCATTACTATTGGACGCAACAACATTGTTCTGTGAGGCAACACAAATCATAACACTAGTTGCCAATAAATAAAGTTTTTTATAATTTTTATTCATTTAATCAATACCTCCAAAATAAATATATAAACTGTATTAATAACTAAAATCCTGAGAACATTCTATCAGAATGCATATAAAAATATCAAACTATTTTCTAGTCAAGATTGTATAATGTATCAAAAAACAATCTTATGATTGAATTTTGACATTATTTATAACAAAAACAATCACATTCGCGATCGATCAATTTCTATGGAATCAGATATGGATTGTCTTGATATCTGTTTATATGATAGCATAGGTTTTAGGGATATGATGTTTTTCGTACACAACTTTTTTTTAATTGGACAATATTTTTTTTACGACATTAGAAAAAGTTTCAAGGTGGGCTTCTGGGAGTTCTCTTTGGCCTATGTCTTTCGGACTATCGTGTTGTGCGATCGAAATGATGCACGCAGCATCGTCCAGGATTGATCTCGATCGTTATGGATGTTTATTCAGGGCGAGTCCAAGACACGCGGATTTGATGATAATTTCCGGAACAGTGACCCACAAAATGGCCCCTCAAATAAAAAATTTATACGATCAAATGTTATCCCCGAAATATGTCATTGCGATGGGAAGCTGTGCGATATGTGGGGGGATATACAAGGATTCATATTCCGTCCTCCAAGGAGTCGATAAAATAATCCCCGTCGATATGATTGTTGAGGGATGTCCTCCAGCTCCCGAAGATTTGGCCCTCGCTATATTGAATCTTCAAAATAAAATAAAGAACAACTTATAATATTAAGATGTATACATGTTTAATATATTGTATTTTTTGATATTATTATTTATTTGTATGCTTATGTCTGTTAAAAAGCAGTGGGATATGATAGAGTATCGTTATGGTATACGAAATAGATTTAAGATCAAGAAAATAGTCATATGATGCACATAAATAGAGTGAACAACAGGAATTTTGATGAAATCCGTCAATTTGAGATAATTCCAAATTATTATAGACATATGGATGGATCGTGTCTCATAAAATGTGGGAATACGCATGTTATATGTTCCGCGACGATCGATGAGAAAGTCCCTCATTTTTTGAAGAATACGAAATCAGGATGGATAACCGCGGAATACGGAATGCTTCCATGTTCATGTTTTGAAAGGGTTGAGAGAGAATCTGCGAAGGGAAAACAATCGGGACGTACCCTCGAAATTCAACGTCTCATATCGAGATCATTGAGATCTGTTGTTGACCTTAAAAAACTCGGGGAAATACAGATACGTATAGATTGCGACGTTATCCAGGCGGATGGTGGAACAAGAACAGCAAGTATAAATGGGGCTTTTATTGCGCTATACTTGATCTGTCAAAAATTACTCAGTAAAAATATAATAAAACAGAATCCAATACATAGTAATGTTTCCGCGATTTCTGCGGGGATTATCAATGGAGAGGCCCGACTCGATCTAGACTTCCTCGAAGATTCCCACGCGGAAATTGATTCAAATTTTATATTATCTTCCTCAGGACAAATCATTGAAATACAATCATGTGGAGAAAAACGTCCGTTCTCAGAATCTGAATTCGAAACATTGTTCAATCTCGCGAAAAAAGGATGTCGCGAAATTGTTGAAAAACAAAATGAAATTTTAAATAAAATTAAATAAAATATGACATCAATATCCCTTAGCAAATCAAATTTCTATTTCCTCGATTTTGAAGAAACAAAGATTTTGTTTCGTATTTTCGAAGAACATAAGATAAATGCAAGATTTGTTGGGGGATGTGTTCGAGATGCCCTCATAAATATTCGATCCACTGATTTTGATATAGCCATTAATATTGGTATAATAGATCTCATGGATATATTTGATATTCATAGTATACATTATATAAAGACGGGCATTAAATATGGATCTATAACTGTTATTATTAATGATAAAAATTTTGAGATAACATCTCTTCGTATTGATTTGAATTGTCTCGGACGGGATTGTGATACGCAGACAACGAATAATTTCCAGGAGGATGCAAGACGTCGTGATTTCACGATAAATGCGATATACGTTGATTATGACGGAAATATATACGATTATTTCGATGGAATCAAAGACCTCGAAAATCAGAGTGTGAATTTTATAGGGGATCCAAAAACTCGTATTCAAGAAGATAATCTTCGAATCTTGAGATATTATCGATTTATCACAAAATTTAATGATATTTCAAATAAATACTCCCCCATCCTTCAAGAATCCTCACATCTCATCAAAACGTTGTCCATCGAACGTATACAAAAAGAAATATTGAAAATCATCGAATATCAAAATTCTCACACAACATTGAAGATGATGATAGACGACAATATTCTCCCTCAGATATTTGATAAAATTTTTATCGAAAATTTTGAAAAATTGAATATATTTCAAAACAATACAATACCCCTAAAATTGTATATACTCTTCGATATCGATGAACTCCTCAAAAAATTTCATCTGACGCGAGAGTATAAAAAGATATTAAAATTGTATAGATCTTTGGAATCAGAAGATTATAGATATATATATATAAAATACGGAATATCAATCGTTCACGATATCATGAAAATACGATATATAAAATACGATGAACCTTGTGATTTCGAGAGAACCTTTAAAAAAATAGGAAAATTTTGTATTTCTTTTGATGATCTTCCAAAATCCATAGAAAATCCCGGAAAAAAGTTGAAGATAACAGAAAAATGGTGGATAAACAATGATGGAACAAAATCAAAGGAAGAATGTCTCTCCTTCATATTGAATGATAAAAATTTTGAATAACAAAGAAAAGTATCATACAATTATCATAATTTTTATAAAATATTACATCAAAATATGAATATTGAAGGAATTGAGAGATCTCAAAAAAATTTTTCCATAAAAATATCGGGTCCCAAGCTTGAGAATACTGTCGTCATAAGGATCGATATACATGAGAAAGTTTCAGATCTTTTCCTCATAAAAACGATAATCCAATCGAAGGATATTATTGAACCTTCGTCCTTAATAAATAAACCCGTTTGTATTTCGATGGAATATTATGATAAAAAAACGACGCGTTATTTTTCGGGGATAGTTTCGAGGGGATCGATAGAATGCATTCCAATTCGCGAACAAAAAAACAAAGAAACACGATCGAATTATATAATATGTCTTGAAATCGTTCCGACACTCTTCAGATTAGTTGTCACAACGAAATATCGTATTTTTCAGGAATTATCCGCGATGGATATTATAGACAAAGTCCTCAAAGAAAATAATATCTCAAATATCAAGAAAAATATAACATCGTCTGGAAAAAGGAAACGAGAATTCTGCGTTCAATATGATGAAACAGACTTCCATTTTATATCGCGACTCATGGAAGAAGAAGGAATCTTCTATTATTTCGAACATGAAAAGAACAAGGATATACTTCATATCTCAGATAAAAGTTTGTCATCGAAAAAAATAGGACAGCCTTTCGAAATATTGAAACATTATAATGAAGAATATATGTATACAAACTATGTGTATAACGTCTCACAAATAGATAAAATTGGAGTTAAAAAAATATTCTCCATGTCTTTCAACGAAAATAAATCGAAAATAGTATCCGGTAAATCTGAGAATAACAAACAACAATATAATATAGGTGAACACGAAATATATGATTATACTTTCGATAATTCATCAAATGGGGATAAAATATCAAAAATTTTATTAGAATATCAAAATTCTAAATCGAATATATTGAATACGTATAGTTCGTCTCCAGAAATTTATACAGGTTCGATATTCTCAATAAAAAATTCCCCCATAAAATCTCAAAATGGGGACTTCTTCGTTATCGAAATGAACCATACGATAAATCTCCTTCAAAATGATAATCCCTCTTTTTTCGATGGGAAAAATCCATTGTATGAAAATAAAATTGTTGCAATTCCAAGTCAGACCCCATATCGTCCAGAAATTCGACACTTGAAAACTCGTATATGGGGAAATCAGACGGCAATCGTCACGGGAACATCTGGAGAAGAAATCTTCTGCGATAAATACGCACGTATAAAAGTTCGATTTCATTGGGACTCCCGTGCAAAAAATAATGAAAAAAGTTCGTGTTGGATAAGAGTCTCTCAAAATTGGTCTGGAAAAAATTTTGGATCCCTCGTTATTCCACGAATTGGAATGGAAGTTATCATCAATTTTATCAATGGAGATCCAGATCAACCAATCGTCACAGGATGCCTTTATAATGGCGTAAACAAACCCCCTCAAGATTATCCCAAAAAAAAGAAGACTGTATCAACTTTCTATTCAAATTCCTCGAAAAACGCGAAGGGATTCAATGAATTACGCTTCGATGATCAAAAAGATAAAGAAGAAATATTCATACACGCCCAAAAAGATTTCAACTCTATCATCGAAAATAATGTCTCTCAAATAATAAATAATGGTAGGAAAGAAACAATATTAGAAAGTAAAAAAGAGAAAATATCAAATACTTTCCATATAAAAAAAGGTGACAATATCTATAAAATTGATGAAGGAGACAACTCCCTCACAATAAAAAAAGGAAATAATATCACAACAATAAATGAAGGAAATTATACAATAATCCTAAATAAAGGAAATAGATCTATAACATTGAAGGAAGGTAATCAATCAATAACCCTCAATAAAGGAAATCTCGATATAAATATAAAGGGAGATATTTCAATATCCGCAGATAATATAAAAATCAACGCATCAAAAGATATATCAATCAATGCGAAAGGATCCATAAAAGTTGATGCAATAAAAAATATTCAATACTCCTCAAAAGACGCAATATCTTTCTCGTCCGTTAAAGATTTCTCAATAGATGCGAAAATGAATGTTAAAATAAATGCAAAAATGAATATAAATATTGAGTCAAAAATCTCTCTCTCCGAAAAATCACTCAATATCTCGAGAAACGCGAATATGACAATTTCTGACAAGGCAAAAGCATCCCTCTCGATCGAAAGCTCTGCAATCGCGAATTTCAAAGGGGGGGCCATGACAACACTCCAATCGAGCGCTATGATGATGATAAAAGGATCTATCGTCAAATTAAATTAATAATATCTTATCAAGATATCACTTGACAAACAACAAAATATCGTATATTCTATAGAGAGTTGTTCTGACAATGTTGTCATGGAGAGATGGCCGAGTGGCTGAAGGCGCTCGCCTGGAAAGCGGGTATACGTTAAAAGCGTATCGGGGGTTCGAATCCCCCTCTCTCCGCCATAAAATTATTCGATATTCAAATTATTTTTCAATTTATATAAAATTTGATATTAAATTTTGTTTTGTTTATATTTAATATAATAATATAATAAATACAAAATAAATACTTGACAAAATATTCATATTATTGTATCCATCACCCTGTTTGACGTTGATTTTATGAATTGAATTTATGTGCAGAAAATCTATACCGCGTGTTGGTTTCATGAGTTTGTTGTTGATTCCTATGAGCTTGATGAATGTCGAACGCGGAGAGTGTTGTGATATGACAATCGAGCGCTCAGAAGATGTTGTCCTTTTGACTATGAAGAATGTTTCGAAATGTCCTAGTATGAAATTTTCTTTCGATGGAAATTCACTGTCGATTGGAAATACTAACGAAATCGTGAAGGATAGTTTTTGGGATCACATTAATTATCGTAAAATTGGATATATTGTTCTTGCGGGCGCTGGGATAGCTGGATCGTATTATCTTTATAAATATTTTAAGAATGATAAGGCAGAATCAAGAGTTTTGGAGCACGGTGATGTTTTGTATATTCCTCCAAAATATAATATATCCAATAAATTGCAGCTCTCTGAAAGTGATACTTTTTCGTGTGTCTCTGAAGATAATGATTTTGTTCCTGATGATGTTCGTGTTATCCAACAAAGTCATGATACACCGTTGTTATTAGGCACAAAACAGGATGGTACAAGAGAAATGCGTGAATTAGTAGACAATCTTACAAACGAGGTATCCATCGTGAAGAAAGACTTATCGGAACACGACAATGATATTCGAATATTGAGGGAAGATGTTGACAAAAATCGAAATAATCTAAAGGAGGTTGCGAATACAATAAATGTTGAAGTTATAAGAGAAATTAACCGAGTATCAGCCAACCAAGAGAAAATTTCTCGCATGATGCGTAGTAATGTGAACTCAGAAAAAGGAAATCGTATGACAATCGGTCTACCACCCGGTAGAAATATGGATTAACCACGAGAAAACATTTCGACACAATTTCGTGTTCGTGAAAGTAAGTGATAGGTCAAAACCAGTATCACACAGAAGAAATTCAAGTCAGTTGTCAAAATATAGTTGAGTATGATTAAAAGGAGGCATAAAAATGCAAAATTTAAGAAAAATTTATAAGAAAGTTTTTATATGTATCGTATCATTAGTTGCAACAGTTTCGTTTTCAAATACGTCTTATGCATCTTCTAACCTAGATCAAGACGATGAGCATAAGGTGGGTAATAGTGCACATGTTATGAACATCATGAATGCAAATATCAAAAAGTTACACGCTGATATTAAGGATATTGGAGATAAATTGACAACAGAAATAGAAGAAAATTCTGATCTCCAAAAATTACTAGGTGAACTCCAAAATAAATTTACAGCAGAAACAGAAAAAAATTCTGCTCTCCAAAAATTACTAGGTGAACTCCAGAATAGCTTGGCATCTCTAACAAGGAGAGTTAACAATATTGTTACAGATGGCCTAACGTTTAATGAATCGGATTTTACGTTACCAGTTAATGGCGAATTGTCGGATGATACAACTTTTAAAGCGAACACTATTACAGAAATAGATCTCGATGAGGTGTAAATAAAAAGTGACAATAGATATTGTAAAAACTTCGATATACGTAGCACTGTGTTGTTTTTTATCGCAGTGTTACATTGTGTCGTTATGTGAAGCACAGAGTTTATACGTAGGATGTAGTACTGGTGTAACATTTCAAAAAAATAAGGCACATTGTAATACTCCATCGCAATCTACTACAAAGAAAATTAAACAGGGTAATGTAGAGGATTATTCACGATACTATGCTAGAATAAGTTCATATAAATTCTTGAAAAGATATTTACGTACCATAAAAAAAGAGTTAGGAACAGAGTTATCTCCAAAAGACGATTGGGAAGCTGAAAATTTTGTTGAAAATACTGACTTTTCTCCTACAGCAAAAGAGGAAACTCTTTTCAACTTAAGTGAATTCGAACTCGATAGTGTCGATTATTCCGGGATAAATCTTGGTAATCAGAATGTCGCACACACAGCGGGACACTTTGGAACGGAAAATGATGCAGGGTCGTTGAAATCTGCCGCTTCAAAAATATCGCGTGTGTATAATAATTATAGAAATACATTAGTCCATTATTTTCCAGAAGATAGAGGATTCCACGTAAGTGATCCTATAGATGTTGAGATCAATGGTTTCGATCGTACGATAAATATTTCAGGGGATATTCGCATATCTCATGATGATTTTCCAGATTTCCATCCGAAAATTTTTCCATCAAAAAGAATACTATCAGACAATCGGGATGAAAAATTATCGATAGAAATTCCATTGGACAGTTTCTCTGATAACAAGTCTCTTCAACGTGCAATAACAGAAATTTTCACGAGGAACGCATTATCGTCGATATACGCAGCTTGGAATAAAGTTGAAATCCCTGAATATAAAGTATCTCAAAACGAATTGTTATCAGCTGAGAATTTATCATCGACGAAGAATATGTCTAATGTTCAGTCACACAAAAAATCTGGGGCAACATATTCCATATTCCTTGGAATTGATAAATCTTTCCTGAAAGACAATGAATCTTTAGCATTATATTTCGGTCTGGAAACATTCCTCGAAATTAATCCAATGAAATATAATATCCAATCGAAGCCAAACAGAACAACCCTAAAGAACAGCAACACGCTCGGAATAATCCCAATGATTGGAATATCAACAAAATCGAATTGGATATTCTATACACTCTTTCCTATACAATATTCCACATATCATGTGAAAGATAATTCATCATCTGATAATATCATAGACTCTCATAAAAAGAGGATCATCTCAGCCCTTGGAATCGGAATAAAATATAAAATAAATAACAGGTGGTCGCTTGGGATTCGTTATACAACGAATCTAAAATCAAATATAAAATTCAACAACAAAAATATAAAGAAAATATCTGCAGATTCCACGAAGGTATCCCTGCAATTTTCATATAATTTGTTTTAGTTTTTATATACCACAAGGTTGTAGATCAAATTTTTCGATCTACAACTTTTTTTATATACTTATTCATTATCACCGTATACTGGGAACAATCCATAATACGCAACGGAATCCAGGTCTCCTATTGTTTTTTCTAGATGTTTGAAACCTTCGATCACAACATTGTGAGAACCATTGAAATCCTCAAAGAATGAAGATGTTTCTTTTATCCATGGTGTCTCCTCCCAATTTTCCCTCGCATTATATTGGTTGTGATTATTATTAACATAATCCCTTGCATAAATTTCAGCGAGTGCAAAGACAACATCCTTATTCAATTTTCTTCCCTTCAGAATATCTCGTCTCATGAATTGTATTTCTTTTATGATAGTATCTTCATTCAATTCTTCAATATTCTTGGAGTATAATATGATCGGATTGAGTCCGAGTTCTACGATAATATTCCTCGCAACTTCATTATATTGATTAGCCTGATCCTGAATACCCATAATAATTTTATTGGATATTTTATTATCGAAAGAATCTAGGATACTTCCAAGTATTCCCTTCTCAATAAGAATCTTGTTGTTTATGAGATCTTTTATATTGTTCGAGAAATATGAACCCACTCTATTGATTTCATCATGCGACAACAAACCCGAAATAATCCCATTCCTGACAAATCTTGATATTTCCTGATTTTTTAGACCATTCCTCAAAAAAACGTTGACGAGTCTTCTTTGGGATGACAAACGGACTTTCTCAGATTCTGTCTTTGAGAATGAGGAATTTATGAGGGATAAATAATCCTGATTCCTATCATTTTTATCAGACGAATATGAATCCGCACTGAACATGAACAAGACCGATGAAATCATGATAATATTTTTGAAATTCATAAAAAAAGTACCCTAAAAAAAAGTAACAACCTAATCACAGTTTAACATTAAATAATGTCATCCATGACATTTCGGATACAAAATTTTTTAATTTCTTGTAAAAAAAATTATCTGAAAATTTTATACGATCCAAATCATATCAATGATTGACTTTGTCGACCCAAAGGATATAGAATGCGGAAATTACATAAAATTATATAAATTTCGTACTCCCCTTTGGAAGATCGTATAAAAATCTCGATGGATTGACTTTCTGCCACGATGAATTATTGTTTGAATAGAAATTTCCACGTGAATTACAAAACGAGATATAAGCCTCTTTTTTCGCGCGGGTTATCGCGACATAACACAATCTTCTTTCTTCTTCGAGTCCGATCTCTCCCTTTTCTTCGAGGGCTTTTTGATGGGGAATAATATTCTCTTCAAAACCTGGAATGAAAACTGTTCGATATTCCAAACCTTTTGCCGCATGTATAGTACTTATCGTGACTTTATCGAGATTTATTTGATCATTATTATCCAATACTAAGCTAATATAATCCAAAAAGTCGGATACTCTATTGAATTCTCTCATTGCGTTCACGAGTTCTTTCAATGTTTCAATACGACTTTCATCTTCGAGTGTATTTCTATCGACGAGCATCTTGATATACCCTGATTCTTCGAGGATGAGTTTCATCAATTCGAAGGGTTCGCATTCGTCGATCAATTTATTCCATCTTGTGATCATATCGAAAAATTTAGATAATCTTCCCGCTGCCAAACTTCCGGGAGAATTTTCAATAACGAGTTTTGAAGCGGCCGTCAAAGAAATTCCCCTCTCCCTCGCAATCTGATAGAATTTATTTATCGATGCGATTCCAATTCCTCGTTTCGGAAGATTGATGATCCTTTCAAATGCGAGTCCATCGTCTATATTGACGACTAATTTCAAGTATGAAATCGCATCTTTGACTTCTTTTCGCTCGTAGAATTTCATACCCCCAACAATTTTATAGGGAATCCCCATACTAATAAATTTTTCTTCAAATGCGCGAGTTTGAAAGGTCGCACGAACAAGGATGGCCATCTCGTGGTATGGAATTCCATTGTCATTTTTATTTATAATCAAATTTGCGATAAAATGTGATTCATCTTGAGGATCCATACTGGATTTTATAATAACAGGGAGTCCCTTCTCTCCATCTGTCCACAAATTTTTCACCATACGTCCGGAATTATTCGATATCAAAACATTTGCGGTTTTAAGTATATTTTCAGTAGATCTATAATTCTGTTCTAAACGTATAATCTTCGCATCTTTAAAATCCTTATTAAAACGAAGTATATTTTCAATATCCGCCCCCCTCCAACTATATATAGATTGGTCGTCATCCCCCACACAACAAATATTCCCATGTTTCATCGACAATAATTTGAGCCACATATATTGGGAGGTATTCGTATCCTGATACTCATCCACCATAATATACTGAAATTTATTTTGATAATATTCCAATATATTAGAGTATCCTTTAAATAAATTAATACAAATCATCAGTATATCACCGAAATCTATTGAATCTATACTATCCAAAGAATCCTGATATAAATCGTATATCCTCGCGGCTATTTCTTCATTCGTAAACTTTTTCGCAACTTTTTTCGCGTCATCAGGAGAGATGAGTTGATCCTTCCATCTCCCTATATAATACGCCATACTTTTTGGAGGATATTTCTTGTCATCCAATCCCATGTCCTTCAGAATTTTTTTAACGAGACGTATCTGATCATCACTATCTATTATCGAAAAATTAGGGGTTCTATTAAATTTTTCGTGATGTGGACGTATCATACGAAGAGCAAGAGAATGAAACGTTCCAATCCAAAGACTATTCCCATATGATATATATTCATCCCCCAACAAAGATAGGGCCCTGTCCCTCATTTCATTCGCGGCCTTATTCGTGAAAGTAACCGCAAGTATACGTGAAATAGAGGTTAAATTTTCATGAATAATATACGCTATACGTGAAGTTAAAACCTTAGTTTTTCCTGTTCCAGCACCTGCCAATACTAAAACAGACCCTTCCGTCGTTTCAACGGCTTCTCTTTGTTCTTTATTTAAGGATGATAAATCAAATACAGAGGACATTATTCCAAGAAATATAAATTATTTTCTACGACATCAATATATTGAATAATAATCTAAATCTTTGCAAGGGATTTTTTATACTTTTCCAAAACGAAAAAAGGAGACGAGGTTATATTGTCAATACACAAATATAACCCCATTAAAATGAAATATAAGACATGAAATAATATTATTTGATCTCAAAATTCTTATATTTTTTATTGAAACGACTGAGTTGTCCTCCCGCATCAACGAGTTTGTGTCCTGTTCCTGTCCAGGCTGGATGTGTCAAAGGATCGATATCCAAATTGATGACGTCCCCTTCCTTTCCATAGACTGATTTTGTTTCAAATTTTTCCCCGTTTGTCATCACGACAGTTATTGTGTGATAATCTGGATGTATATTTTTTTTCATAAATCACCAAAAAAAATTATTGCCTTCCGCATATAAAACCTTGTACTCTATTTCTAACGCACTTTGCGTTTTAGATCAATAAAATTATTTATCTCGCAATGTGTTTTCATGAAATTGTCATAAAAAAGTTTTTTCAAAATTATATGTTTTTATAGAGAATAGGTATTATGAATCTTCAAGAGTTAAAAAGTAAGTCTTTGAACAGTCTTTTGGAATGCGCTGCTGAACACAATGTTGAAAATCCTCATCTAATGCGTAAACAAGATCTCGTGTTTTCAATTTTAAAAAAATTATCTGAAGCTGATATTCCAATTTTTGGAAGTGGAGTTTTGGAAGTCCTTCAAGATGGATTCGGATTTTTGAGATCTCCAGAATCAAATTATCTTCCAGGACCCGACGATGTTTATGTCGCCCCATCCCTCATAAAAAAATTGGGATTGAGAACAGGAGACACAATAGAAGGACAAATAAAATCCCCAAAAGAAAACGAGAAATATTTCTCGATGATGAAAATAGAAAAAGTTAATTTTGAAAATCCAGAAAATATCAAAAGACGTACGAATTTCGATAACCTAACTCCTCTATATCCCGACGAAATGTTGACCCTCGAACTTGAACCATCCCCAAATTCTAAAGAGAATTGTATGACACAACGTGTGATTGATTTGATGGCTCCCATCGGAAAAGGACAACGTGCTCTCATAGTTGCACCTCCTCGAACTGGAAAAACTGTTATGTTGCAAACCATCGCAAAATCAATAACAACGAAGTTTCCTGACGTCTATTTGATCGTCCTCCTCATCGATGAACGACCTGAAGAAAACACTGATATGCAACGTTCTGTCAAGGGGGAAGTCGTTAGTTCAACATTCGATGAACCAGCTTCTAGACACGTTCAAGTGACCGAAATGGTCTTGGAAAAGGCCAAAAGACTCGTTGAACACAAAAAAGATGTCGTCATCCTTCTCGATTCTATCACGCGTCTCGCACGTGCATATAACACGGTTATCCCATCGTCTGGAAAAGTTCTGACGGGAGGAGTCGATTCAAATGCCCTCCAAAAACCAAAACGTTTTTTTGGAGCTGCAAGGAATATAGAAGAAGGAGGATCTTTGACGATAATCGCGACGGCCCTCGTCGAAACAGGATCACGTATGGATGATGTTATTTTCGAAGAATTCAAAGGAACGGGAAATGCAGAAATCGTCCTCGATAGAAAACTATCAGATAAACGCGTATTCCCTGCAATAGATATAAATAGATCAGGAACAAGAAAAGAGGAACTTTTAATAAAAGATAAATCAAAATTATCTAAAATGTGGATACTACGTCGTATATTGAATCCTATGGGAACGATAGAAGCCATGGAATTCCTCATAGAAAAACTCAAATACGCAAAGACGAACAATGATTTCTTTGATTCTATGAATTCATAATACATAAACGAAAAGATCACGATATCCTGGATAATACGCGTGACTTTTCCTTATTTTTGCAATGTATACAATAAAATATTTTCAATTGTATGTATCTAGGTGATATACTTTAGGGTATGTATTGCATTTATGATAAAGTTGAAAAGATATGGCAAGTTCATTAAACAAGGTTACACTCATTGGAAATGTTGGGAAAGACCCTGAAATTCGTTTCATGCCTGATGGGTCGAAAGTTGCGTCTTTCAGTCTTGCGACGAGTGAAGTCTGGAAGGATAAAACGACAGGTGAAAGAAAAGACAAAACAGAATGGCATAGGATAGTTGCGTTCAACGACAGAGTTGCGGAACTCGCAGAAAAATACATTAAAAAAGGATCAAAACTCTATATTGAAGGACAACTTCAAACAAGAAAATGGACGGACTCAACGGGAGTTGAGAGAACAACGACTGAGATCGTTATATCAAAATTCAGAGGGGATGTTATATTGATGGATGCGAAACGTTCTGATATGGATTCTGGATCCGACAATATATTTGATGAGAGACCTTCCGATATACCACTAGACGATGATATTCCATTTTAAAAATATATAAAATACGAGGGGAATTTATTATGAAAGTTTCTGTTTTGGGATCGACGGGCGCGATGGGAGGATACGTTATAAAGGCCGCTCTTCAAGAGGGATATACTATTGAAAACAAAGTATCTAGTCGCGATGATATTTCTGTTTTATTTCGGAATACTGATGTTATAATTGATTTTTCTTGCCCTATGGCAACGGAGTCTATGTTGTCATACGCCCTAAAACATAAGTTGAATATTCCCCTCGTCATAGGAACAACGGGCCTTTCAAATATGCATATCGATATGATGAAAGAATGTGCGTATTTCACGCAAGTTTTTTATGCTCCAAATATGAGCTTCTTGATATCGATCATGAACATGACGATATATGCGATCGCGAAATTATTGGGTGAAGATTTTGATACGGAAATCTTAGATATTCATCATAAAATGAAAAAAGATGCACCCTCAGGAACGGCCCTCATGTTCGGAAATACAATCGCTCAAGCAAGGAAACGAGATTTTATGGATGTCGCAAATTTCGTACGATATGGAGTCATAGAACAACGAAGAAGAGGGGAGATAGGATTCGCAGTTCAAAGGTGTGGAAATGTCATAGGAACCCATGAAATAAGTTTTATGGGGGAATATGAGAATATAAAGATAAAACATGAAGCACACTCCAAAGAAATCTTCGCGAAAGGAGCAGTTCGCGCATCTAAATGGGTCATCGAACAATGTCCGGGATTGTATAGTATGAACGATTTCACAAAAGATCTCATAGTTCCCGTCATAAAAGATCTGTATAAAGATTTTTTCTCTCATAAAATATAAAAATTTTATGCCCATACTATTGACAAGTTTGATATTTCTGTGTGATAATTAAATATCGGATTGTTGTGGAGAGATGGCCGAGAGGCTGAAGGCAACGGTTTGCTAAACCGTCATACGGACATAAATCCGTATCGAGGGTTCGAATCCCTCTCTCTCCGCCACGATAAATTTTCTTTAAATTTTTCATATTATGTCTAGGATTTTTGTGGATCGTCCCACATATTGCATGGGATTTTTCGTATTGTCTTCTGACATATTGTGAAACAAAAGATATTATAAAACAAATTAACGAAAATTTTACTTTATTTTGCTATGCTATTCGTATGGGGAAAATAAAGGCATATAATATAAATAGGGAGAAATATTATGAATATAAAATATAAATACTTCTATATTGCCATATTATCAGCTATGTCTTGTGGATATTATTTATATCATAGTTTTGATATAAAAATAGAATTTAAGAACAAGATAAATCAGACGAATAATACTACTCATATTAAAGAATATTTACCTGATGATATGGTCACATATCAATATACGAAAGTTGAGGGCGAAGATATTGGAAAGAAATTTGGAGATATAGAAGATATAAAAAAACGAGGAGAACTCGTTGTCATAGGGAAAAAAGATGATAAGAACGCCCTATTCCAAATAAAGATCAAGGACAAAAAATATGTTGGAAAAAACATAGAGATCGCAAAGATGATTGCATCCTACCTCGGAGTTAGGCTGCGTTTTAGAATGTTATACACAAACTATGAGGATATAGTTGACGCAATTGAAAATGGGGAGGGAGACATTGGAATTGCGAAACTATCATACACAAAAGAAAGATCAAGAAAAGTTTTGTATTCTCTACCATACGTTATCTCAAGAAAGATGCTCCTAATAAATAGAGTTAGTATGGTAAAATCTGGCAAAAATGATATAAATCAACTCCTGAACGACCAAAATTCAGTTATTGGAACTGTTAAATCAACATCCTACGAATCGTTCATAAGAAATATATTTCCAAAGGCTAGCCTATTTCTTCAAGAAGATTGGGATCAAACCATAATCCCCCTCCTAGAAAATGGAAATATAACGGCCGCTATGCGCGATGAAATACGTATAAAATTGTTATTAAAAGAAAATCCTAAATTATTAGTCAAACTTCTTCCTATTATTTTAAAAGACGAAGAAGATCCTATAAGCGCAATACTTAATCAAGAAAGTATAGGTTTGTTGGCTTTCGTCGACAAATGTATAGCAATAGAAAAATGTCAGGAAAATGTTGATGAGTTGATGAATAAATATGAAAAAATATCTTAAATATTTATTATAATTCATAATATTTTGTGTTGGATGATTATTTTTAGAAAAATTTGATGTATTAATAAAAAATTTACTTTTTTTTGATACTATCTTTATATAGAAGGATTATGTTTGTGGGGGAGATAGATTTTATGAAGAAGTATTTTTATGCTCTATCAGTTTTATTGGCAATATCTTGCGGATATTATCTATATCATGGAATGCACAATGGATTCGATATAAAAATCGACTTCATGAAAAATATCGAGAAAACAAAGGGTTCAATTCCTGTTAAAGAATATTTATCGGATGATATGATAACGTATCAGTATGAAAAGATTCCAGGAGAAGACGATGGAAAAATATTTGGACACATAAAAGATATAGAAAAAAGGGGAGAACTTGTTGTTATCGGACGAAGGGATGATCATCACGCGCTCTTTCAAATAAAGACAGGAAAAAACAAGTATATTGGAAAAGATATAGAAGTTGCAAAAATAATCGCGTCTCACCTTGGAGTCAGGCTTAGATTTCGTATGATATACAAAGATTATGACGATATTGTGAAGGCCATTGAAAATGGGGAGGGAGATATTGGAATTGCGGAACTTTCATACACAAAAAAACGTGCACGTAAAGTTGTCTATTCAAATCCGTATATAACCTCGAAAAAAATGTTGTTGATAAATAGAGTTTTGAAATTGAAGAGAGATAAACCGGATATTTATAATCTTCTAAATGATAAGGACTCGATTATTGGAACATCGAAGGGATCGTCATATGAGGCCTTCATCAAGGAACTCTTCCCAAAATCAACGATCATATCAGACGATGATCTGGAAAACAACATAATCCCAAAACTACAGGATGAAAAAATAATAGCTCTCATGAGGGATGAGGTTCGCGTCAAGATGCTCCTCAAAAAACATCCCGATTTGTTGGTTAAATTATTGCCCATCGTTTTGGAAGGCGAACACGACCCTATAGGTGTTATTCTCAACTATAAAAGTCTCGAACTTTTAAGCTTTGTGAATAAATGCCTGGAGATCGAAGGTTGTCAGGAAGATGTCGATTCACTCATAAAAAAATATGGAGAACATATAAAATGATCGATATTTTAAAATCAAAATTCAAAAATAAAAAATTGAAGTTATATATAATTTCAATGTTCTCAACGTTGATAAGTGCATCCCTCCTCATCGAAATGTTTTATGCAGCTCATGAGAACAACAAGGTTATGTTGAATTTTGGGGAACATTATTCGAATAGTATATCAAAATTGACGACGAATCTCGCATCTAAATCCCTCGAAGAACTGGAAAATACTATTAATATATTATCCAGGCAAATTGATATCAATAATCCTAAAATAGATGCAAGGTATAGTTCATTGTTTTTGGAGACATTGAAAAGGATACCATATATTTTGAGTGTTTATGTTGCGTTGAGTGATGGAACATTCTTTCAGTGTCGAACTGTCAACAATGAGATGAAAGTTCATAACCAGAAAAAAAGTTCGATACCAAACTACATAAAATATGCGATAAGAACGATGTATAGGAATCCATCAATTCAAAATAATAACAATAGTTTCGAAAATTTTATGGAATCGTGGATATATTTGAATGAAGATTTTGGAAAAATAATTCAGGAAGATATTCCAAACGCTCCATATAACCCAACAAAAAAAGAATGGTATGTTTCAGCTGAACTTCAAAAATCGTTGGTCTGGAGCGATGTCTATGCGTTTAGTACATCAAAAATCGTGGGTATGACAATTTCCATACCGATAGCATACAATCGCGATGGAACGAGTCTTGGGGTCATAGCATTGGATTTCTCAATGGGACAATTCAATAAATTACTCCAAAATATTCAGATTAGTGAGAATTCAAGATCATATCTCCTAAACGATAAACATGAAGTCCTCGCGTCTTCAACGGGAATCAAGACATCGTATATCTCCGAAAAAACGGGAGAGATAGAATTAGTCTCTGCCCTAAAATCTGATGATCGTATCCTAAAGGAATCCGTCAGGAATATAGTAAACAAAGAAACGGGGAATATAGACTTTTTTGTTGATGGAATCCCATATTCCGCATCAATACAAAAATTCCAAAAAATTCCTTTTATATTATTGAATATTGTTCCTCACAGTGATTTCACACAGATATACGACTCTGTTCAGAAGGAAATATTTATATTGTCGATCATAATATTTTTGATATCATTGTTCTTCGTTTTTGTTTTCGCAAAAAAATTATCGTCCCCTATCGTGACGTTGTGTTCATCTGCGAAAGCAATTGGATCCATGGACCTCGAAAATTATCCAACCCCTCCAAAATCCAAGATATACGAGATATCGAAGTTGTCTGATGCAATGAATTCATTGAAGTTTAGTGTATCAACTTTCGCGAAGTATGCACCTCGTGAATTAGTCCGTCGTCTCGTTGAAACCCAAACGAAACCAGAACTCGG
>CAMYPB010000006.1 GCA_947285985.1 uncultured Holosporaceae bacterium | reverse complement strand
ACGGGTTATGTCCTAACGAAATATTTCGCACATATCGATATACGACAGATCGGATCGTCGAGTACGGGGACAACGAACGTCCTAAGATCCGGACATAAAAAAATAGCTATATTCACATTGATCTTCGATATACTAAAAGGAAGTATTATAGCAATAATATCATCGAAGTATTTCTGTGGGTATACAACAGTTATACCATGTTTTATTTGCGTTTTAGGGCATGTCTATCCAATATGGTTGAAATTTAAGGGAGGAAAAGGAGTTGCGACAATCGCGGGAATCTTCATAGTCCTCTTCCCAATAATAACGATTATATCGGCCATATTCTGGGGAATAATCGCGAAATTTTCGAAGATATCGTCTATCGCATCCCTCTCATTTTCAATTATATCAACAATCCTTATCAATCTCGATTATTTCATGGGATATTCTATAGAACATAAAAGTTATCCAATATTTTCTATAGTTCTCCTCGTGTTTTTATTGTATACTCATAAAAGCAATATAAAAAGATTGTTTCAAAACCAGGAAAATTCTTTCTAATTTTTAAAAAAATTCGCTTTTTCACAAGTTTTTTTGAAAATTTGCGAAAAATTAACTATATTTTAACATATTAGATATTAGTCTGATAGTATGGATAATAGAGAGTTTATAATTTATTTTGATTTTTAGAAAAATAAAAGGGAGAAGAATTCGATGGCGGAGAGTAGACAACACACACTAGATAGAATAAGAAAACCTAGAGTTCATATAACATACGATGTTGAAATAGGAAATGCAATTGAAATAAAAGAACTCCCTTTCGTTGTTGGGGTTATGGCAGATCTCTCTGGAAATCCCGTTGTTCCCCTTCCAAAACTCAAGGATAGAAAATTTGTTGAAATAGATCGAGACAATTTTATGGAAATTATGTCTATCATCAATCCAAGACTCGTCATTCGTATACCAAACAGATTGAATTCAGATAATCCAGAAATCAGTGTTGAATTGTTATTTTCCAGTATGGAGGATTTCGAACCTCAAAAACTTGCAAAAAATGTTCCAAGTCTCGCAGCTCTTTATAATAAACGTGTGAATCTTAAAAATCTCATAACAAAAATGGACGGAAATGATAAACTCGAAGCGTTATTAACTCAGATCATGAAAAATGCGGACAATATACAAAAATTAAAGCAGGAAATCGAAGAGCATGATGAAAATATGAAATCATCGTCTTCAAATACGACGGAAACAGTCTAATTTTTTGAGATATGGGGAGAAAAATTTATGGCAGACGAAATCATCATAATACCAGAAGAATCTAAAATACTAGATATTTTGTTGAATGAATACAAAATGGCAAGATATCCCGAACAAGAAGAAAATGCGATCGATTTGTTGAGGGAACTCGTCAATGAATTATCTTCCTTGTCATCCCTTCCAAATGAAGGTGATATTATATCATTTTTGATGAGGCGTATATCGGAGATAGACGATCTTCTGACCGCACAGATAAACGAGATACTCCATCATCCAGACTTCCAAAAACTTGAAGGTTCATGGAGGGGATTGTATTATTTCGTGATGAACACGGAAACGAGTACGACTTTAAAAATACGTGTTTTAAATTCTTCTCTGAAGGATTTGAAGGATGATTTATCGAAGGCCATAGAATTTGATCAGAGTGCCCTCTTCAAGAAGATTTATGAGGAAGAATATGGAACGTTTGGGGGAACGCCATATTCATGTTTGATTGGGGATTTCTATTTCACAAATCATCCTCAAGATATTGGATTTCTTGAAAATATTTCTGGATTAGCGGCCGCAGCCCACACTCCTTTCATGGCCTCAATATCTCCCCTCTTCTTCAATCTTGATCATTTTGAAAATATTCCTCTTCCAAGGGATTTAGCGAAAATTTTTGAGTCTCCTGATTATATAAAGTGGAATTCCTTTAGAAATACAGAGGATTCAAGATATGTCTCTCTTCTTCTTCCGAGAGTTTTGATGAGACTCCCTTATGGTCCGAATACCCTCCCAGTTGAAGCCTTCAATTTCACGGAAAATGTTGGAGTTGGGGATACGGATAAATTTTGTTGGGGAAATCCAGCGTATGCTTTAGGTCAGAGAATAACAAATGCTTTTGCACATTATAAATGGACGGCCGCGATTCGAGGAGTTGAAGGAGGAGGAGTTGTTGAAGGACTTCCAACATACGTCTTCAAAACGTTGGATGGAGATATGACTGTCAAATGTCCAACGGAAGTCGCGATAACTGATAGACGAGAAAAAGAATTGAGTGATCTAGGATTCATAACACTTTGTTATAGTAAAGGATCGGATTTTGCCGTATTTTTTGGGGCTCAAACAACTCAAAAACCAAAGATATACAATTTAGACGAAGCAAACGCAAATTCATCAATTTCTGCGAGAATAACCTATATGCTCGTTTCTTCGAGATTTGCGCATTATATAAAGGTTATTATGAGGGATAAAATTGGAAGTTTCCTCACGAAAGAAAATGTTGAAAATTATTTAAACACGTGGCTTGCGCAATATATATTGTTGAATGATGACGCTCCAAAAGAAGTCAAATCTCAATATCCTTTGCGAGAAGGAAGAATTGATGTGTATGATGAACCTGGGAAACCTGGATCATATAAATCCGTTATATATTTAAGGCCTCATTTCCAAATGGAAGAATTGACAGCTTCTATTCGTCTTGTCGCAACTCTTCCAGCACGTGCAGGATAAAATAAGGTATTATAATGTATAGATGATGTTGATGGGGAGTACTCTATGAAGATAAGATTGATAATATACTATACTATTATTCATGTTATATTCTTTTCATCGTCATCATCGTTGATCTATGCCTCAAAAAATTATACGAAAGATATAGCGGACAATATAAAATCATACACAAAAAAAATATCAAAAAAATCAACGAAAGAAATCATTAAAAAAGCGATGAGATCCGTTGTTTTGATTCACACGTTCAGTGAAGGAGCACAGAAAAATAATGATAGTCATCTGATCCACAATTCTGAGATCAATCCAAGGGATAAGGAATTGAAATATTATCATGGCATAACAAATGGAACGATCATCGATAAATCGGGGTATATTGTTTCAACGTATAACTCCCTTCAAAATTCATCTGAAATTATAGTATCAATAGATAGTGAGTTTGATGATAATACTCATGATATAAACACATTATTAATCGATAAAAACAATTATAAAGCAAGAATAATTAAAAATATTCCAGAACTTAATATTTCGATTTTGAAAATAGATCCTAGAAATAATGATGAAAATTTCCCATATATTAATATCGGAAATATATCGGATCTTGAAAATTCTGATAACAAAATGGTTTATAAAAATTGTTTCGCTCTTGGAAAATGTTTGGGTGAACATTTTGTGACACTAAATAAAACATCGAATACATCAAATAAATTTGATGTTATCGTTAGTCCTATTGAGACAGTATTATATAAAAAAATTGAAGGTATCAAATATTTAGAATTAAAAAACAAGGTTTTAGGATCATGTGTTTACCCTGAAAATTCTGCGGGCCCCATAATAGATGAATATGGAAATATGATAGGAATATCAGATTATCAGGCCTCTTCAAAAACATTCTTCACAGAAGAACTCGCGATTCCCGTCAACATAATAAAAAAAGCAATAAATATTGCAGTTCCGAATCTTATACCTTCAAATTCTGGAGTTGACATCGGAATATTTGAAGTTGAAAATATAGAGGGAGTATCTGATAATATAAAGAAAGGTATCCGTATAATATCTATAAAACACGATTCAATTGCGGAAAATTCTGGTTTGAAAGTTGACGATATTATTGTTAGATTCAACAAAGAAAACGTTACAAATAAAAATGTCTTTAAAAACTTATTGGATCAATCTATCGGAGAAAATTCATTTACACTAACAATAATCCGAAATAATAAGATAATAGAGATTGAAATATATAAATGAATTATCTATTTTTTCTCGACTGATGTATTGAGAGGAGATAGGCTATTGTGAGACATAGTGCGACGAGCATAATAAACATCGTTGCAAACGCGTTTATTGAAGGACTGACCCCTATCCTGACATTCGAAAATATGAGGATTGGGAGGGTCGTGGCTCCAGGTCCCGACAAAAAACTCGCGATCACAAGGTCATCTAAAGACAATGTGAAAGACAACAACCATCCTGCAAGAATTGATTTACTTATTATTGGAATTGTTATGAATATGAAGACTTTCAAAGGATTGGCCCCTAAATTCAAGGCGGCCTCCTCCAATGAATAATCGAATGTTAAAAGTCTCGATCGAATTGTCATATGGACATACGACATGGAGGCCATTATATGGCCAATACTAACCGTCATAATTCCTCTCTCTTGAGGAATTCCAAAAAATCTTTCTATAGATATGAATAACATTAACAATGAAAATCCAACGATGATTTCGGGCATAACGATAGGAATAGATATTGTTTTTGACAGAAATTTTTTACCTGAAAATTTTGAATTTCGAGTCGTTGTAACGGCTGCAAGGAGCCCCAATATAACGGATCCCGTCGCGGAAATCGACGCGACCTTCAAACTTGTTATCGCAGAATTTAAGAGGTCTGAATCTTCAAAAACAGCCTTAAACCATCGTAATGAAAATTTCGTCCAAACACACGGTGCTTCAGAATCACTAAATGAAAATACAATTAAAAATATAATAGGAATATATAAAAAAATAAATCCAAATATCAAAAAGAACATTCCAAATTTTGATGTATTTTTCATGATATTATTTATTTCCTCCAACAACATTCATTTTTATTTGTTCCCATGTGCGAGTTGCATACTTATCAAATTCCCGATCCTTTTCGTTCACGCTCGGATTTCCAACGAGTAATAATTTCAAAGTTTCATCATCTGGATATATATTTCTATTATTTTTCATATCATCAGCATAATATTTCTCGGCTTCCTTGACTGTGACGAGTATTCCGGAATATTCCGTTATTCTGGCCGCGATTTTGGGACGTAGCAGGAAATCTATGAATTTTCCCGCATTTTTTTTGTGAGGTGCGAATTTCGGGATCGCAACACAATCTATCCAGAGCATAGACCCATATTTTGGAAGGATATACCTTATATCTTTTCCAACATTCTTTGAGGATTGCATCGCGCGATACGCGTTGTCTGACGACCCTATTGCAACGCAAACCGTCCCCATCAATAAATCATTGATCATCGTTGATGAAGAGAATTTCGAAATATACGGCCTAATTCTATTGAAATAATCCTTAACTTTTTTTATATCATCTATATTTTTTTTAGTATAGTCAAGTTCTAGATAATACATAGCAGATGGAAATATATCAATAAATTCTTCAGGAAAACTAATTCCATATTCCGATATTTTTTTTATGTTTTCTTCTGATAGAACGAGATCATATGTATCTTTATTAAAATTTGGTATAATTTTTTTTAAAGTATTGTTTTCAATGGCTATTCCAACCGTTCCCCAGAATATTGGTATGAGATAGTTTGTATTTCCATTTGAATTTCTAAATTTTTCTAGTATAACATTAGAGATATTGTTCAATGATGTGACGAGTCCATCGTCCAATCTCGCGTATACTCCAAGGTTCGATTGTCTTCCAGCATATGGAATAAATGATGGAAAGACTATGTCATACCCACTATTCGTCGCGAGAAGTTTGGCCTCTAGAACATCATTATTGTCATAGACGTCATATCTAACATGTATTTTATATTCCTTCTCAAATTCTGATATGACATCCCGTGGAATAATCCCATACCATCCATAAACATTCAAATACGATTCATCATTGTCATTATCATTTTTATTATTATATTTTTCATACGCAAACATAACAAAAATTATAGATAAAATTATGACGAAAAATATAATACGAGATTTATTCATTTCTTCATCCCCCTATTCTCTTTGTTTTGTATCCTTTTCTCAGAAAAACTTTGGAGGAGTTTTTCAACACTTATCGCAACAACACAAATCATAATAATACATAAAATTGTGTATAAAATCACGTTTCCATTTGCAAATTCAAACATTTTTGATTTTGGAGATTCCATCATGATTTTTTGAGAGGATTGATATGACGAACTTCCAAATGTTTTAAACGCAAGACGAGAGGCCATAATAAAAACAACAATTGAAGAAATCGCATTTATATAGTGTCTTTTTATATTATATGTCAGTCTAACTCCTATAAAAGATCCAATAGATGCCCCTGCAAATAAAAATAAAACGAAAAGGAAATCACAATAGTATCCGCTTTCCGCATATACAAGAACAACGATAGACGTTATGAAACATCCCGCAAGAGACGTTGTTCCATAGACAACAGGACTTATTCGTCCTATGAGATACGTTATTATAGGGGCCATAAATAAATTATTTCCCCCTCCCAAAGACGCGACGATGAGTCCCGCTAAAAATCCGACGAATATTGGAACAAGACAACTCATTTCCGCCCTAGAACGTCTGAAAATCTTATGGAATGGGATATAAAGCATCCACCTCCTCATCATAACAGAAACATTGTATCCTGAATTTGAACGATGTATAAAAACCTTTATACTTTGTATCATCATAATAATTCCAAATATTATGAGTGTTATAATATAAATATACGCGAATTTATTGACAACAACCCTTGAACTATGAGAAAATTTGAGGGTTATCCATTCACATGATGCTCCCAATATCCCACCCATCAAAATAAAGAGAACTAGTTGAAAATCAACGTCTTTCTTTCTGTTATACGATAGAAAACTCGAAAGATTCGTCCCAACAGCATGACAAAGTTGAGTTGAAACGGCCATCAAAGGGGGGATTCCCAATTCCATCAGGAAGGGGGTTATTATGACTCCACATCCAAGTCCTAAAAATCCCGAGACAAAACCCCCAAATAATCCCGTCGAAAAAATAAGAAATGGATCAAAAAATAATCCTGATATTGGAAAAAAAATCTTAAACATCACAACACTTCATCTGAAACATAAAAACAATATAAAATCCGATACAAACATATCTCAAAAATTCTAGCAAAATCCAAAAGATTATATCACAAAAATCATACAAGACTCCCCCTAAAAAAACTTTTATCAAGCATTTTTTCAGATCTTGAGAATAAAATTTATTTTATTTAAAAAAATCATAAAAATTTCACAATATCCTTCCTTATATATGAATATTTTGATAGCATTTTAGTATGGGGATTGAATTTTAATATGCTGGGGAAATTTTAAAATGCGTTTACTTGTTATTGAGGATGAGAGTTTAGTTTCACAGAGAATAAAATCTTCATGTGTTTCTGAAGGATTTGTTTGTCATATCGCGGAAACTGGGAAGGATGGACTCGAAATGATAAAATTTTATGATTATGACGCATTGATTCTCGATCTCGTTCTTCCGGATATCGATGGAATTGAAATACTCCGTCGAGTTCGTTCAATCAAAAATGGAATTCCTGTCCTCGTTTTATCAGGACTCAGTTCAACGGAAGATAAAGTCAACTGTCTAAAAGAAGGTGCGGACGATTATTTAACGAAACCTTTCAGTCGTGTTGAACTCCTCGCAAGAATATACGCGATCGTTAGACGAACAACGGGGATATACACATCCGTCAAAAAAATCGGACCCCTTGAAATAAATTTTGGTCAAAGAATCATAAAAATCAACGGAAATGAAATAACTCTCACAAATAAAGAGTATGCAATCCTCGAACTACTCGCTATGAAAAAAGGAGCGATCCTCTCAAAAGAAACATTTTTGAATCATATATATGGAGGTCTCGATGAACCAGAACTCAAAATCGTCGATGTTTTCATATGTAAGCTTCGAAAAAAAATAGCAGACCTCTCAGGAGGAATAAACCTCATCGAAACAGTCTGGGGACGAGGATATACCCTTCGAGATATCGATGATGAAGATGAAAACGAAGAAAATCATCATCAAAAACGTGTCAGCTAGAAGATAGTGTTTTTTGAGGATATGTCATCTTTGATATCCTCAAAAAACTACATCACAATTTATACAATATATCAAAATATTTATAAAATCATATATCAAATTTATCGTGATATATACTGCTCTATAATATATAAAATTGCAAAATGTCATTATTTTCTTGACTTTCACATCCAACATACCATATAATATACAAATAGTTTATATAAAATTTTAGAAGATTTGCATTGAAATTAAAATACAAATTATCAGTTTTATATTTTCTTGTTATTTCCTTATCGTTTGTTGTTGAGGCAAATGAGACGGGTTCTATACAAGATATCATTCAGAAGTATGAGATGATGTATGACATACCATCTGGTTTGTTGAAGTCTATCGCTCATGTTGAATCGAAATCGTCTCCGTATGCTGTCAATGTCAGTCGAAGGACTCATTATTTCAATAGGAAGAATGATGCGAAAGATTTCGTACAATCAAAAATAGATAAAGGACACAAAAACATAAGTCTTGGATGTCTACAAATCCATTATGACTCTCACAAAAATAATTTCAATTCTATCTCTGAAATGTTGGAACCTGAAAAAAATATAGAGTATGCCGCAAAATTATTATCCAGCCTATACAAAAGATCGGGCTCCTGGGAGGAGGCCATCAAAATGTATCATGCAAGTGGCAACAAAAATAATGAACGTTATTGTCAGAAAGTTATGAACAAATATTCAGAAAATATCTCTCCAACGGAAAAACTAAACGCAATGTAAAGAGAGAGAGTCGAAAACTCCCTGTCATCATATTTATATCGGGAGTTTTTCTAATATCTTCTCAACATCAAATCCATAAAATTTCATCAGATCATCAGAATTTCCAGAACGTCCAAATTTGTCGATGTTTATCATTATATCCCTTCCCTCCCTCTTGTATTTCTCAAGAGATTGACATCTCCCAGCCTCTATGATTATTCGTATATCATCATTCTCATGTGTGATTATGTTATCCTTATATTTAGGATTTTGTTCCTCGAAAATTTCAATTGAAACAGCTGAGATAACGCGAACATCTCCTATCCCTTTCTTTTCTATAGTTCTCGCGAGATTTATCGAAAGAGGAACTTCAGATCCAGATGCAATTATCGAAAATTTAGGATGATTATTATTAGAATATGATCTATATATCTCATACATTCCAAAAGATACCATATTTTTTTGTTCATCATATTGATATGGGACACAATTCTCTAAATTTTGACGACTTAATATTATAGCGGATGGACGATTTCTATTATTTATTGCATATTCCACGCATTCGATAACTTCCATTCCAGAACATGGCCTCATAACACATAAATTCGGGATAGAACGCAATGAATCAATATGTTCGATGGGTTGATGAGTTGCTCCGTCCTCCCCAACTGCGATAGAATCGTGCGTCAATATGTATATAACTCCCAATTTCATGAGGGCTGCATTTCGAATAGATGGTCTCATATAATCACTGAATACTAGAAACGTTCCGCCATATGGAATAAATCCCTCAGAACAGAGTCCATTCATTATGGAGGCCATCGCGTGCTCTCGTATTCCATAATGTATATAATTTCCATTCCAATTGTTTGAATATGACAATATCGACATTGTCTCGTTGTCATAACAACACGTTGATTCTGAAAGGTCTGCTGATCCCCCTATAACCCTATCATTTCGTTTTACGCATTCCTTGATAATATCCTTAAATATAGAACGCGTTGATTTCTTTATATTTGGATCCGTGTAGTTCTTCTTTAAATCAGATATATTAAAATCTTCATATTTTATAGTATCATTATTATTTGCTATACCATGATTTTTGGAATTATATTCTCGAAACTCATTTAATATTATATGTGGTATGGAAAATAACTCCTCATCAAATCCGAAGGAACGTCTCATATTTTTTATATCTTCGAGATTTAAAAAATTTCCATGACAAATATTTGAGTTTTCTGTTTTCGAATATTTTCCTATAACTGTTCGAAATGATATAAAGATAGGTTTTCCATTTGATTTGATAGATTTGAAGACATTGTCTATCTCTTCATAATTATGTCCATCAATATCGAAGACCTCAAATCCATACGCTTTAAATCTTTCTATATTATCTGTTGTATAATTCGATGAATGTCCATCAATACATATATCATTATTATCGAAGAGGACGATAAGATTATCGAGTGAATTTGATGATGCAAATGTCATGGATTCATGAGAGATTCCCTCCATGAGATCCCCATCCCCACATATCACAAAAACTTTTCCATCATTATCCTTCCTTTTTTTGAGGGCAAGAGCAATCCCAACAGAAGATCCAAGTCCCTGTCCCAACGCACCAGTCGTTATATTTATATTTAATGATGGATCCCTTTCAGGATGACCTTGAAGTTTTCCATTTATTTTTCTAAAATTTTTCAGATCATCTATCTCTATACCATACCCTCCCGATAGATACATCGATGAATAAAGCATAGCGGAAGCATGTCCATTTGATAGTATGATCCTATCCTTCCCTCTTCTATAATATTTATTCCATAGTATAGACATAACATCAGAAAATCCAAGGGGTGCACCCTGATGTCCGGATTTCGCAGTATGGACCATATCAACGGAAAGACAACGAATTGCATTTGCAAAATTTTTATACATATTGTTCATAAAATTATTCCTCTAAAAACTATAACTAACATACATTCTACAATATAAATGATCATATCGTGACATTTCGTACACATTTTTTATCGATTGATCAAAATTTTTAAGAGTTTATGTGCTTCCGTTTCGCCGGATTGTAAATCCGTCATAATCTCAAGAAGACTCTTGTTTTCCCATGAAACAATCAATTTCAAAACATATGGAGATGGACTATGTCTATCAATTTCCATGAGTTCATCTGAAAGCCTATCTATATTATTGTATATCTCCGATCTTGAAATATTTTTTGTTTTGGATACTTGACTTATATTTTTTTCTATGTTATCATCTATACATTCTGTTTCATTGTTATTTATTACAATTTTAAACAACCTTTCTATGGACTCTATTTTATCGAGGAATCCTGAGAATGACACGATGTTCCCTTCCTTCGAGATTTTTTCGATCGTTGAGTTTAGAAGGAATAAAGAATTTTTTATAGATGATAGTATTTTTTTTAAATTTTGATATTGATCATCATGAATATTGTGTATTTTATTGTAAATTTCATCAACTGATGGTTTTCCCTCCTTTTTCATGGAGTTTATTATATCATTTGATGATTCAGGAGAACGTTTTATGAGATTTCCCATTTCCACAGCATACTCATAATCATATAGACAAACGCCCATATTGAGGAGATTTAATGATGATATCTGTTTTGTATAATTTTCGGAGATCCACGTGAGTATGTGAATTTTTTGATCCATATCATTTGGATCGTCCCCTATCGGATAACATGTGTACCAAAAAGATTCTAAAAATACGCGTAAAATATCGAGAGAATTTTTTATACCTTCAAATTCATAATTTTTTATGAGCGCTTCAATAAGCCATGCAACGATCTGCAAGTCCTTCGATTTTTTTGATAGAATTTCGAACGATAAATTTTCGACGGTTTTCCAATCCGCTTTTTTTAATTCACGTTCCCAAATTCCACGAGACAAAGTTTCATCCTCTTCGAAACGTGCGTTTTTTATCTTGTCATAAAGATCACTATACGAAAGATCTACTCCTATTCCCGAAGTAGATCCTTCTATTTCATTTGTGATTTCATCAATATTTATCATAATTATTTTATATCAATAAATCTCTTTTTTCGACGCAACGATGCGATATACGTATAAAATACAGGGACAATAAATATTGTAAACAAAGTTCCAATCGTCATCCCTCCCACAATAACGATTCCAAGGGGTATACGGATTTCACATCCCGCTCCACTCGCGAGAGCCAAAGGAACGGATCCCAAAACCATGGCTAAGGTTGTCATCAAAACAGGACGTAACCTCATAGAAGCGGCCTTTTTTACAGCATCTCTATAAGTATATCCTTGATCAACCAAATTATTCGCAAAGTCAACGATAAGTATACCATGCTTCGTTATGAGTCCTATAAGAGTCAAAAAACCAATATTCGAAAAAATATTGACTGTTCCCGTCTTTAAGCAGGAAAGTGCTAAAACTCCCCCGACTAATGTCAATGGAACGGACAACATAATAATAAACGGATCCCTCCAACTTTCGAATTGCGCGGCCATAACGAGATATATAAAACTCAAAGCCAAGAAGAATATGAGAAGCATCGTGTTAGATTCCGTCAGATATCTCTTTGTTTCTCCTATAAAATCAACGAAAACGTCTTCCGGAAGTGTTGATTTTGCAAGGTCTCGCACGATATCAACAGCCTCCCCCAAACTGCAAGATGGTTTCAAAACTCCCATAACCGTGTATGAACGAGTTCTATTATAACGTTGAATTGATACAGGGCCCGATCTTGAATAAACATTTATCAATTCTGCAAGAGGAATCAAATGTTCAGATCTCTCTGTATAAGATTTAACATAAATGTCTCCTATTTGCTCTTGCGTCTTTTTCAAATTATCTTCAATTTCGACCATGACATCGTAGACTTTGTTATCCTTTTTGAATCGGCTCGCAACACGTCCCCTAACCAAACTATCGACTGTATCCGCGATGATAGATGGGTCTATATTCAAGAGTGATGCCTTATCACGAAGAATTTCTATCGTATAATCCTCTGCCTCGTTTTTAGAACTCGATCTTATCCCCTGGACAATTCCTGATGCATAGAGTTCACGTATCAAATTCGTCGACAATTCTCGAAGTTCTCTATGGGATTTATTCCCTCGAACAACGAAACTCACAACACGAGATCCATCAGATCCTCCTCCATGTCCCGAACTGAATCTTATATCAATTCCCGCAACACTTGAGGACTTATTCTGTATGTCGTCCAGGATTTCGTCCGTACTTTTTCCATCCCTTTCATCCTTGAGCATAATAATTCCTTCATATGTTGGATTTGTTATTCGATAATCCCTAGATTTGACATATGGATTGTCCCCTATTATTTTATCAACCGCATCAACGTATCGACGGGTATACTCTAATGTCGAGGTTTGAGGTGCATGGCCTTCGTATGTGATGATCCCCATGTCTTGATATGGAATTTGTTCGGATGGCATGAAATAATATACTAAATATCCAAACATCGAGAACAACAATGCACCAATCGAAACAGAACGACGCCTATTTAAAACTTTATCCAATAAGATCTCATATTTTTGATCGATCATTTTTAATGTTTTTGATGTATCGAATTTATGCTTCAGAATGTCAATATATTGTAAAATTTTATATTTATTGTGTTTATCTTTATCAGAATTTGTTTCATCATTTTTTGGGGTAAGAATTCTTGAACACATCATAGGAGACAATGTCAATGCAACAAATCCCGACAATAAAACAGATCCCGCAAGTGTTACGGAAAACTCTTTTAAATATTTTCCTGTTAACCCTTGTGCCAATGAAACAGGTGCGTAAACCGCGCACAAGGTCAATGTCATCGCGATAACCGCAAAACTGACTTCCTTTGTTCCATCTATCGCAGCACGAATCGGACTCAATCCCCTCTCTAAATGTTTATATATATTTTCCAAGACAACAATTGCATCATCAACAACGAGACCTATAGCCAGAACCATACTCATCAATGTCATATTGTTTACACTGAACCCCGCGATATACATAATGAATAATGCGCCTATCAAAGATATAGGGACCGTTATCAAAGGGACGATAGCTGCTCTAAATGATCTCAAAAATACAAGTACAACTAGGACGACCAATAAAACGGATTCTATCAATGTCCCATAAACTTCGTCTAAAGAACTTTCAATAAATGTTGTTGAATCGTAGTCTATGAAAAATTCTACACCACTTGGCAATTGTTTTAATACTTCAGAATACTTGTTTTTTATTCCACGAGCAACCTGTATAGGGTTTGCAGCGGACTGCGCAATGACAGATATACTAACGACTTTTTCCCCATTAAAACGAGACATAACCTTTGTGTTATCTGTGTCTAAGCGAACATTTCCTATATCCTTAATACGGACAACGCGCCCCCCTTTTGAAATAACTGGTATGTTCTCAAATTCTTCGGGAGTTTGAACGTCTGCAACTGTCGTTACAACATACTCTCTATCTCCATTTACAATTTTTCCAGCTGGTTTTTCAACATTTTGTTTACGCACTGCAGATGAAACATCCAATACGGTTAATCCATAAAATGCCATACGTCTTGGATCAAGAGAAATCGACATCTTATACTTTCCCGATCCGAATACATCGATTCTCGCAACTCCAGGAACAGCTTCTAAGACGTGACTTATTTCATTTGATGCGTAATTATAAAGATCACTGTCACTCATACTATGGCTAATTAATGACAAATTCATAATAGATTTTTCACTTGCACCTGCTTTTGTTAGGATAGGTTCTTGAGCTTCTTCTGGGAAACGATCCGCCCATTTACTCAATCTATCACGAATATCATTCGTTGCGGAATCTATATCTTTTCCATCTGCAATCTCAATAGATACTTTACAAGTTTCATTGTCACTCGTTGACTCTATTGTCTCAATTCCTTCAACTCCAGAAACAGCCTCCTCTATATTTCGAGTTAACTGATTTTCAACGATTTCAGGTCCAGCTCCTGGAAGATCCATCTTAACTGTTACATAATTTTTTTCAATTTTTGGGTATTGACGTATAGGGAGTCTATCTGCCGTGACAAGGCCCAATAAAATTATAATAAACGTCATAACCCATGCAAATACAGGGCGTTTTATACAAATTTCAGATAAAATCATAATAAATTACTCCCATTATAATTTTTTAGATGAATCATCATGATTTTCACCTTTATCAGATTTATTGTCAGAAGGATCATTATTATCAGATTTTGTATCGATCTTTTCTTCTTTTATTTCGTCATCTTTATTATTGAGGATCTTAACTTTTACTCCATCTGATAATTTCAACTGTCCTGCTGTCACGACGTATTCTCCTTCCTTCAATCCAGCCAATATTTCGACTCCATTCGTGTTACGAGCCCCCGTCATAACACGTCTTCTATAAGCACGTCCCTTATCATCGATAACCCAAACAAATTCTATAGATCCTTCCCTATCTAAAGAATCTTCATCAATCAACATAACATCACTCTTCTCTCCTGTCACAAGAGTTATATTTGCGAAGAGTCCATGTTTCAAGAGTCCATTTTCGTTCGGAACGACAGCTCTGACTAAAATACTATGATTTTTCGTGTCTACTTCAGAATCTATCGCATCAACAGATCCAGTGAAAACTTGATCTTTGAACGAATCAACTGTTAGATCAACACTTTGACCTTGTGCGACATCCTCTATGAATTTTGCAGGTATCATAAATTCGACCTTAACAGAAGAATTATCAACGATCTTCACGAGTTCTGTCTGTTGTTGAACGATATTTCCTTTTGATACCTTCATGATCCCAATTATCCCAGAAAATGGAGCCTTTATATTCGTTTTAGATAATTGATACTCAGCTTCATTCAACTCGGCTTTGGCCGCATTCATATTTGCGAGAGATTCCTCATAACTCTTCTGTGCGCCCACTTTCTTGTCATAGAGTGTTTTTGATCTTTCAAATTCGGCCTTTGCCAAATGATATTTCGCACTCGCTTTATCTCTTCCTGCGACGAAAAGATCATCCTCGAATTTTATAAGATCCTGCCCTTCTGAAACTTGGCTTCCCTCTTCAAAGAGTACTTCCTTGATTTTTCCAGGTATCTCGGATTTTATCATAACTTCGGCGTTCGCTTTCAGGACACCAATAGACTTCACCTCTCTCAATGTTGTCCCAAGCTTAACTTTTTGGGCCTCTATTCCAACGATCCTATCTTCTGACATTCCTTCAGAATCGTCTCCAGATTGAAGGATGACACGACATACCCCACGCATAGGATATCTAAGCGTATATATAATCATCGACATCCCCAAACAAATGGATAGAATAACAACAGCTTTTGAAATCATGCTTTTGTCTTTACTAATCAGTATATTTTTTATCAAAATATAAATATGTTTTATTTTTTGAATCATTGTATTAATTATATTTTTTATCATAATCTAAAAAATGCTATAATCTCTCATACATACATTCTATCACAAAATCGATGAATACAAAACTATATACATTATTTTATATTATGTTCTTTATACAAAATTTTACACACGAATTGAGATCTCAACAATTTTAATTCATAAAATTATCAATATTTATTATATTATCATCATAATAAACAAAAATATAAAATTTTTTATAAAAACAAACAAAAAGGAAGATAGTAAAGAAAAAACTTTACTATTCTACACATTAAATCTAAAATGCATGACGTCACCGTCTTTCACGACATACTCACGTCCTTCAAGCCTCATCTTTCCTTGAGCACGTGCATTAGATTCACCAGAACATTCTATATATTCTTTCCAACCTATCGTTTCTGCGCATATAAATCCACGTTCAAAATCAGAATGAATTTCTCCTGCAGCTTGAGGAGCTAATGTTCCATTTTTGATAGTCCAAGCCCGTGCTTCCTTCGGGCCAACTGTAAAATATGTTATGAGTCCAAGAAGATCATACCCACAACGAATAACCCTATCCAATCCCGAACTTTCAAGTCCCAAACTATTCAGAAAATCCCTTTTATCATCGCTCGATTCCAATAACGATATTTCAGATTCGATAGCTGCAGAAATTATGACAACAGGAGAAGATCCAACATACTCCTTAACAAGTCTCGTGTAATCATTTCCATTTACGACATCACTCTCCGGAACGTTACAAACATACATAATAGGTTTCGTCGTGATAAGTTGCAATTGTCTCAATTTTTTTGGATCTGCGTCCGAACAGATAGCAGGCTTTCCATCTTGAAGAACTTTATAAGCAGACATAACAAGATCTAACATTTCTTTCGATGTTTTATCCCCAGTTTTCGCTTTCTTCTCAAGATTCGGGATACGGCTCTCAAGACTCTCAAGATCGGCCAACATCAATTCAGTTTCTATCGTCTTTATATCAGATATAGGATCAACTTTCCCAGAAACATGCACTATATCGTCATCGTCAAAACAACGAACAACATGAAGAATCGCATCAGTCTCCCGAATATTCGCAAGAAACTTGTTTCCAAGCCCTTCCCCAGAACTCGCCCCCTTCACGATTCCCGCGATATCAACGAATTCCAACTGTGTAGGCAATATCTTCTGAGAACATGCAATCTTCGCAAGAGAATCTAAACGATCATCTGGAACACAAACACGACCAACATTCGGATCAATAGTACAAAACGGATAATTCGCAGATTGAGCAGCTGAAGTCGAAGTCAACGCATTAAACAAAGTGGACTTCCCAACATTCGGAAGCCCAACAATTCCACAACTAAATCCCATGAGATTACTTTATTTTTGTCTCTTTAAAAATGACGTGCTTTCTCACAACTGGATCATACTTTTTCATTTCCAATTTTTCTGGTTTTGTTCTAGGATTTTTTTTCGTAACATAAAAATATCCAGTACCCGCACTACTCAACATCTTAATCGCTATAACAGGACCTTTTGCCATAAAATAAACTCACAAAAAATAAAATCTAAACAACTTGGAGCGGGCGAAGGGATTTGAACCCTCGACCCCAACCTTGGCAAGGTTGTGCTCTACCCCTGAGCTACACCCGCGATACAATTATATTAGCATATCATATATCATGTTGCAACAAATATTTTGTATCTTTTAGAATTTTTTTTAAAAAAGTCCACTTCCCAATTTCGAGAGATCCATTCCGCCAGACGCTTCTTTCATACCCTCTTCAAACATTATATCAGCCTTTGATTTTGCATCATTCAATGCAGCGACGATCAAATCTTCAAGAATATCCTTTTCATCAGGATTAATTAAAGTTTTATCGATACTAATATTTTTTATGATCCCTTTCAATGTTGTTGTCACATTGATGAGTCCTGCTCCTGAAGATCCAACGACTTCTTTAAACTCTAATTCACTTTGAGCTTTTGTTAATTTTTCCTGTAATTTTTGGGCCTGTTTAAAAAGTTGCTGCATATTATTCATAAATATATCCTCCTTGTTTATTATTTTTTAAAATTATGCCAGAAAATTGGACTCCGCATACTCCATTTTGACGTCTATAACTAAAAAATCTCTGATCCGTACACGTGTCAATATTCATTTTTGAGACGCTAATTGCTCCCAATTTCATAATCTTTTCCAAGACATACAATTGTAGATCGAAATACATCTTTCCATTTATTATAGAGATATATTTTCTATCAACATGTCTTGACACATCTTGTCCAACTTCAAACGATTTCTTTTGTATACAAGGTCCCATCGCGAAATATAAATCGCGACATCCTAATTCTTGCATTTTATTGATCGTGGACTCAATAACATTATTCACAGCCCCTTTCCATCCTGCATGAATAACTGCAATATATTTTGATATATTGTCAACAACAAGTATAGGAACACAATCTGCTGTATTAATTCCAATCAATATATCTGGAATATTTGTTATTATTGCATCTCCTTCATTTTTCAATGCATTTTCGACATTGGAGAATTTATAATTTGGAAGATTGTCTTCCGTGATGACATGTACAATATTTCCATGAACTTGATTTAATATAATCATATTAGAAACAGGAATTCCGAAAGTATCTGATATCTTGGATCTGTTTTGAATAACGGCATCATCATTATCCCCTCGATTTATTCCAACGTTCAAAGAATCAAAAGATTCTCCCGTTGAAAATCCTCCTGTTCGATCAAAAAAACCATGTTCAATAAAATCAATTTTTGATAATAAATCAGATTTTATAATATTCATCTATAAACTCCCTAGATTATGTTGTAACCAGTGTATATCAAATAAACCTTCTCGTACATCTTTGTTTTGAACAAGTTTTTTATGGAGATCTGTCGTTGTGGAAATTCCATCAATAACAAGTTCATTCAATGCACGATATGCTTTGGATAAACAAGCCTCTCTCGTATCAGCATGAATTATTATTTTCGCAATTAAACTGTCGTAATATGGAGGGACCGTATATTCCCTATATATGTGCGAATCAACGCGTACTCCATTTCCTCCAGGAAAGTATAATTCTTTAATTTTTCCAGGAGAAGGCATAAAAGTTTGTGGATCTTCCGCATTGATACGAAATTCTATAGCATGACCTTTAATTTTTATATCATCTTGAGAAAATGACAATTTTTCACCACACGCAACTCGTATCTGTTCTCTAACGAGGTCTATACCCGTTACGACTTCTGTTACGGGATGTTCAACTTGAAGACGTGTGTTCATTTCCATAAAGAAAAATTCTCCATTTTCATAGAGAAACTCGAGTGTTCCAACTCCAACGTATCCCAGTTTTTTTATGGCATTACAAACAATTTGTCCTATTTCATTCCTTTTTTCTTCACCCAAAACGACAGAGGGAGATTCTTCCATCAATTTTTGATGATTTCTTTGAATCGAACAATCTCTTTCTCCTAGATGTACGACATTTCCATAATTATCTGCAATTATTTGAATTTCTATGTGTTTTGGATTTGAAAGATATCTTTCCATATAAATGCTGTCATCTCCAAAATTTGCCTTGGCCTCGGATTTAGCCATTTTAAAAGCATTCGGAATTTCATCACGATTATTCGCGACTTTCATTCCTTTCCCTCCCCCCCCACTCGCTGCCTTAAATAAAACAGGGTATCCTATAGAATCCGCAATTTTTATTGCATCCTCAATATCTTTAACATCTCCATCAGATCCTTTAACAACTGGAATTCCAAGGTCCATCATTGTTTTTTTTGCAACAATTTTATCTCCCATCATAGATATATGCTCTGGATTTGGACCAATGAACTTCATTCCGTGTGCTTCAACCATACGTGCGAACTTTTCATTCTCAGACAAAAATCCAACACCAGGATGCAAAGCATCAGCTCCCGTTAATTCAGCAGCGCTTAAAATTGCAGAAATATTTAGATAACTATCCGATGATCTATTTGGTCCTATACAAACACTCTCATCCGCCAATAAAACGTTCATCAGTGATTCATCGACAACAGAATGGACTGCAACAGTTTTTATTCCCATCTCTTTACAAGCTCTTAGGATACGAATCGCAACATCTCCCCTATTTGCTATGAGAATTTTTGAAAACATAATTATAATCCTTTAATAAATTAAATTATTCTATGACGAGTAATAATTGTCCAAATTCAATAGGTTCTGCATTGTTGACCGCAATATGAATGATTTTTCCAGACTTGTGAGCCTTTATTAAATTCATGACTTTCATAGCTTCAATAATCAAAACAGGTTGACCTTCTTGAACATTATCCCCAACCATAACAAAAGGTTTAGCTCCAGGTTCTGGAGAAAGATAACATGTCCCAACCATAGGAGATTTCAAAGCACCTTTATGATTCAATAAATTATCTGTATTATTATTGTCAATGATATTCACATCTGTATTTTGTTTATTTTGAGAAGAAGAATTATTATTATCAACAAATCTAATATTCTCACATACTTTATTCGAAGAAGATGCAATTCGTATTTTGACATCCCCATCAACATACTCTATTTCACTTAGTTCATGTTTCTTCAAAATTCCAGCTAATTTATCGAAAACTGACTCATCTATCTTAAAAGATGCCATAAAAACTCCTAAATATAATATCTATATACTTCTACAATAATTAATAATATCCAAAGATAATTGCTCTATATCATCAACAATTTTAAAAGATTGTATATCACTTTCATCAATTGTTTTTTCGTGTAGAACAACATCATTGAGCCACGCAACCAGTCCTCCCCAAAAATTTGATCCAAAAAGGTACACAGGAACTTTCTTCATCATATCGACTCTTATCCTAACCAATAAAGAAAATAATTCTTCAAATGTCCCAAATCCCCCAGGAAACAAAACTATGACATCACTCGATCCAATGAGAGTCAATAGCCTAAGAGATAGTGTATTAAATACATATAAATTTTTATCTTTTATATAATCAACATCGTTGACACATTCATTCAGTATAGATTTAACACGAATACCATACGATAAATCCAAATTCCCGCTATCATATACCCCTAGATTTCCAGCTTCCATAATCCCAGGTCCTCCTCCTGTTATTATAGAAATCCCAGATGAAGAAATATTTTTCGCAAAAATCCTAGCCTGTTCATAATAGAAGGAATCGATTTTTATATTACTTCCTCCGAAAATCGCCACTCTCCGTTTATCTCTTTTTAATACGGAATGACTTTTTTCTAGATCTTCCAATAACAAATCAGATCCCATCGACAATTCTATTCCATTTGCTTCAATATTCTTCATCTATTTATTTCCTTTATTATGTTGTTTTACAATGCACTACTTAAAATAACAGTGATCATCTTCTTAACAACTACTTCCTTGTCTTTCAAAATACTCTCAAAACTCAATCCATTGATCGTCTTAATATCTTTCTTCAATATGGAAATTATGAGATTAACAACTTCTTCTTGGAATGCCATATTTTCGAAATATTTCTTCTCATTTGGATTTTGAAGGGATGGAAGCTGAACTTTCCTTCTATCTCCAACATAAACGATCATATAGATCTTTCCTTCTAATCCATAGAGATTTCCATCCAATTCAACGACTTCCTTATGGCATGCTCCAGCAGGTGCCTTCTTCAAAATGGACCATAAATTTTGATCGACAGATTTTCTCTTGACATATCCCATATCCATCGCTGATTTGTCGGATTCAGATTTCGTCTTGAAAACATCATTGAATTTAACACTCCCTGAAAGTATAGATTTCAAAATTTTATCCGCATCCTCTTTTGTTTTGAACAACAAAACCTTCGTCGAAATTTCATGGTCGTTTTTATCTTCTGGAGGGATTGAATCTATAAAGTTGTTATAGACTTTCTTCGTTAAGGCAGGGGTTATTTTCACCTGATCCTTCAAATAACTCATAACAATCATCATTGATTCAATTTCTTTTAATTTTTCAGACAATTCTGGATCATTTAAGAAATTTTCTTTCTTAACTTCTTCTGACATAATTCTTTCATCGACAACCAATTTAACGGCATAAGACAAAAGATCTGAAAGACCCATATGGAACTGTTGAGACATCATCAAGAACGATTCATCATGAAGAGTCGACAATTTAAAGTGTTCCTTAACGTCTTTTACAGTAATTTTCTGACTTCCTATTCTCGCGACAACAAAATCGTCCTTAAGTTTTGTCACAGCAACATCTTTCTTCTCGTTATTTTGTTTGTCAGATTGTTTTTTATCCCTACTGTTAAACTTTGATACATCAATTTCTTTTCCATCGACATCAAAAAATTTAACTTTATTTTTCGTATATAAATCATTTAAAATTTTATTCATAAACTCAGGAAGAGCAACTTTTTTATAATTTTCCTCGAATTTATCAGTAAATTCTTGTTTTTTAGCAGGAGCTATATCCTTAACGAAAAACATAACACTCATGCCATTCATATCTATAGGTCCAACTATACTATTTTTCCCATTCTTTTTGATCATTTCTGAAATTTCAGGTGGGAACATGGCCTCTGTTCTTGAATCCAGGTCCATAACCTTGACTTTTGATTTATAAGTTTCAAGTTGTTTATTTAAGGTTGCTTCATCTTTGACATTCTTCTTTATTCTTTCGATGATAGATTTGTCAGGTGTTGTCATAACCTTTAAACTAAATTCTTTCGTATTCTTGAAGTTTTCTTCCCAGATTTTATCATAATATTTTTTCAATTCATCATGAGTCATCAATTTCTCGGCCCTTTTCGAGAGTAACATCATACCGGATATCGCCCTCTTCCTGCGTTCAATATCATCCTTTAAAGAATCTTGTTGCGCGATCTTCGATTTTCTGGCCTTTTCAACAACGGATTTACCAAATGCTATCTTCAATGTTATGAAGAGTCTTATATCTTTTAATGACATCTTCTCAGATAATTGATCTGGAATCCTTTTCATTTCGGAATCAATCTCGTCACTTTTCACAGTTTTTCCATCACTAAATACAATTACATCATTTTCATCAGATTTTTTCTCTTGTGAGACGCTATGATTATTATTCGCATCAGAATCAATCTCGTCACCTTTCACAGTTTTTCCATCACCAAATACAACTACATTATTTTTATCAGATTTTTTCTCTTGTGAGACGCTATGATTATTATTCGTGCTTGAAATTTTTCCAAATGTCTCAAAAGAAAACAGGAGACTTATTATAGAAACTCCTCCTCCCAAAAGAAGTTTGAATCCTTCATTCATAATTTTCATATCCATATATTCATAAACTTTTGATATATGGTAACACAAAACAAAAGACAACGAAACAAGTCTTTTGCTCTGCATAAGATATCTAAAAATAAAATTAATCAAACTTATAAAAATCAGAAAGATTTTTCATCAATTTATTGGAAGATGCTGCAAGAATATTGTACGTTCCATCCTCATTCTTAACGCACTTCAAAAATCCACCAGATTCCCGAACAAAAACCATAGCACTCGCTATATCCCAAAGATGCGCACTCTTCGCGACCACAGCATCATACTTCCCAGCACAGAAATACGATATATCTAAGGACAAAGCTCCGGTGTGCCTTATAAAAACCCCATTATCAAATAAATACCTCTCATCACTATGAGGAATTCTAACTGCAATAACAGACTCGGATATTTCTTCTCTTCCAGAAACACGCAATCTATTCTTCCCTGATATGAACGCTCCGTCCCCTATCTTTCCTTTAAACATTTCTCCACGTATTGGATCATATGTCACGGCTGCCTTCATATTTCCAGATTCCATATAGGATATTGTTATCGCGAAATAAGGAATCCCCCTCATAAAATTCGTAGTCCCATCTATAGGATCTATTATAAAAAACTTATCTTTATCGGCCTTCATCTCGATACCCGATTCCTCGCATATAAAGGAAATATCAGGATAGGCCTTCGAGAGAGTATAACGTATTTGTTCAGAAGATCGTCTATCAGAATTCGTCACAAAATTCTTATATCCCTTCCTTGAAACTTGAAGCTTTTCCAACTCTCCAAAATCACGGACTATAGAATATGAGGCCTTCTCCGCGGCCCTCATCATTAAATTCACTATAGGTGTTAAGTTATCCATAACTATTTCGCACGCTCAACATATGATGCATCATCCGTGTTCACAACAATTTTTATTCCAGAGTCAATATGTTGTGGGACCATAACTTTCACACCATTCGATAAAATCGCGGGTTTATATGATGATGCAGCAGTCTGCCCTTTAACAACAGGTTCAGCCTCAACGATCTCCAATATAACGGTCTTTGGAAGAGAAACACTCAGAGGCTTTCCATCATACGAACAAATAGTCACAATCATACCCTCTGATAAAAATTGCACACTATCCCCAACAATATCAGCTGGAAGTTGAATTTGCTCATAAGTCTCCTGATTCATGAAATGAAGTTCATCACCATCTCTATACAAAAACTGATACTCCATCTCGTCAAGATACACTTTCTCAACAGAATCAGCCGTTCTAAAACGTTCATTTAACTTTGAACCATCTAAGACACCCTTCATCTCAACCTGCATAAAGGCACCACCTTTTCCCGGCTGAACATGTTGAGTCTTCAAAACAATCCACAACTTTGAGTTATGTTCTATAACATTACCCACTCGTATTTCACTAGCACTAATCTTCATAATTGACTTCTAAAACCCCGAAATGAAATGATCAAAATTCCATGGTAGCGGAGAAGGGACTTGAACCCCTGACACGCGGATTATGATTCCGCTGCTCTAACCAACTGAGCTACTCCGCCTTAATAAACGTGTCACGACACATGATACTTATATACTACAAAACTTTTGAACAAATTGCAACAAAAATTTTTATTTCGAGATCAAAAAAATACGAAAACAAGCTACAAAAAGAAAGAAAAAAACAGAAAAATGGTGCGGTCGAGAAGACTCGAACTTCCACGGATCTCTCCACAGCGACCTCAACGCTGCGCGTCTACCAATTCCGCCACGACCGCACAACAACGGGGAAAACACCCCGTCACAAATCTTACACAGACAACTTCGCCTTAACTTGCTCAACGATATTCTTGAACACTTCAGGACTTTCAACAGCCAACTTCGCGAGGACCTTCCTATCGATAGAAATTCCTGCCTTCGTTAAACCATTAATAAACGTAGAGTATTTTAACCCCAACTCTCTAACAGCCGCATTGATACGTTGAATCCAAAGAGCTCTAAACTCTCTCTTCTTGTTTCGACGATCTCTATATGCATACTGCCAAGCTTTTTCCAATCTTTCAAGAGCTGGTCTATAACATGTTGAAGATCTTCCTCTGAATCCCTTCGCTAACGACAAGACTTTCTTATGCCTTGCGTGGGCCGTTACACCTCTTTTTACGCGTGCCATTTCACAAAACTCCTAAAAAATCAAACGTGGAAATAATATGTCGCGACTTTCTTTGCATCACTTGGATGCATAATCTTCATACCGCGAGCATTTCTCAACATTTTATTCCCTCTTTTGCGCATATTATGTCTCTTCCCACATTGCCCAGACTTTATTATGCCCGATCCCGTGAGTCGAAATCTTTTTTTTGCGCTACTTTTTGTCTTCAACTTCATAATTCCCTACCGTTATAAAAACAAAAACCCGAACACGAAGATAAAATATCATACCACAAAAAAAACATGGTACCTGGGGCCGGACTCGAACCGGCAAGCTCCGAAAAGCGACAGATTTTAAGTCTGTTGTGTCTACCAATTCCACCACACAGGCGTGTTCATAACTTATAATCTACCATATAAAACAATGCAAGTCAACATGAAGATTATATCTTTTTTATAAATTTCAGCTAAAAATATTATAAAAAATCACATATTTTTTGGAAATGGAACTTCCTGGATATCGCCTGGTTGAAGTATACCTATTTTGTATGGTCCATATTGTTTTCGAATAAGTCTATTAACTTGTATTCCGAAGTGTGAAAAAATACGGCGTATTTCTCTATTTTTTCCTTCTCTTATTGAACATTCAAGCCACACATTCTTACTCATTATTCCATCTTTATTTTTCTTTGTTATATTTTTTATGGACATAGGTCCATATTGTATACCTTCTATTTCGACTCCTTTTTTTATTATATTTATTTTTTCATCATTTATATCTCCAAAGACACGGACATGATAAACTCTTTTCCATCCTGTTTGTGGGGATTCTGCGAATTTTTGAAATTCTCCATCTGTTGTTATGAGGAGGAGTCCTTCAGAGTTTATATCGAGTCTTCCAACTGAGACAACTCTCTCCTTTATTTTTTTCCTTATATCTGAGAAGACAGTTTTTCGTCCTTTTTCGTCTTTGTGGGTTGTGATGAGTCCTTGTGGTTTATAGTATATCCACAATTTTGAATCTCTTGGAACGTCCAATAATTTTTTGTTTTCTCCATCGAAAGACACAGAATCATTTTTCGAAACATACGTTGATAAATTATCGACGATTTTTCCATTGAGTTTTATGAGGCCTAGTTTTATATATTCGTCTGCATCGCGTCTTGAACATCCAAACAATATTGATACGGCCTTATTTAATCTCGTTGAAGGATTTGATTTCATTTTTTATTCTCCATAAATTTTAAGTTTATATAATATGCGTATATATATATAATTTATAACACAACTTTTAAAAAATTCGACATTTCGTACACAAAAAAATAAATTTTTATTCGAGGAGTTCGTGATTGACGAGATTTTTATTAGTTTGTCTCATAGTTTCAGATTTAGTATGTTTTTCGAGGGATGATATTTCTGATGTTATATCTGATCTCTTAAACATCATCTTAAAATTTCTCTCACTCATCCATGTTTCGAAGAGGATTCTATCATTTTCATCTGTTATTCTCAAAATAAATGCAATTTTATCATTATAATCTGAATGGAAATCTTTTATTCCAAGATTAATAAATTCTCTATCGTAAATTTTAGAATTATTGTTGAAATACGGATTGAGACGATATTTTATATAGTATCCTCTATTATCTTTGACATTTCCCTCCATAATCCCGAGGTTTTTATAAGGGACTATTCCAAAGGACATCTTCATATTTTCAGATTGATATCCTAAATTTTTATGAAAATCCGAAGGATATGGAAGAGATGCGTCTGTTGCTTTAAAATAGTATGCTCCAAGAGAATTGATAATAATATTTATATTCTGTTTTATTGTATTAATATTTTCAGTTTGTTTCATTATTTTTATTTGTGAGAGACAAAAACTTGATATAATCCCAATAATAATC
>CAMYPB010000005.1 GCA_947285985.1 uncultured Holosporaceae bacterium | reverse complement strand
CAACATGGTGTGGATCAGTATGTCCATAAAAAACGAGAAGCCCAGGTATCTAGCAAATACCTGGGTTTTTTTTATTGATCTATATTGAAAATACGTCTTCAGATATGCTATTTTGATGTAAAAAACTTGATAACTTTATCCCAGGTTTCTTTGAATTTTTCTGATCTCAACCGATCGATAATATTATCGTAATTTTTTTTGCATTCTTTGGATGCATTCTTTCTTGCGTCCTGTGCAATTTGCAAAGGTGTGCGTCCATTTCCATTTTCCAAATTTATATTTGCATTGCCATAATTCAACAATATTTCAACCATCTTATAATTCCCTGCTTTGCATGCTATATGCAAAGGGGCATTTCCATCATTATCAGGTATGTTTGGATTTGCACCGTGATGCAGCAATGTTTTTGCACAAATTTCCGCAGTCTCTCTGGCACTTCTAAATTGGAGATCAAATTCATGACCTAGTGAGTCTGTATATGTAGTATCTGAATACGTAAGTATAGGATAAGGATACCGTCCATTAAACCAACGAGGTAAATATCCGACGGACTCACCATAAAAATCTCCTTCACTATTTAATCCGGAATACCTTATATTAGAAAGATCTTTACGATTTTTATCTTCGTCTTCTCTGCCAATTACTGCATAATGCAGAGGAGTAAGTCCACGGCTATCTTGTGCATCGATATTTAGTTTTCCCGTTTGCCGTAAAGCAAAAACACCATAATGCCATACGTCATTACCATCATGTATAATTCGCGATGGAACGAGAGTGGCATAATGCAAAGGGGTTCTTCCCATAAAATCTTTCGCATTTATATCTGCTCCGCCCCTTACTAAGTGTTCAAAAACTGTGATACCTTGCAATCTTTCCACTGCGATGAACAAAGGATTACGTTCCATATTATCCCTTAAATTTGGGTCTGCGCCCTTGTCTAGGAGAGCATCTATAACGTTCACAGTCTCATCTTCTAACGATTGCGCTGCGTTTTTACCAACGTCAATAAACTGAGTCGGAATATCGTCTGGACGCATTCCTCTGCATGCATACATCAACGGTGTATAGTTATATTTTTTTTCAGGCAAATTATATATCTCTCCCCCCATCCAGACTTCAGAATGACTTAAACTGTTCCATTCAAGCGGTTTGATCTCTTTTTTTTGCTCATCGATACGTCCTGTGAAACTACGTATTGCGTCAATATCCCCATTACACACAGCCTCAAATATATCACCATTTGCATTCACATTTCCTGAAAATAATCCAGCAATCAAACTCAATAAAATTAAACTCTTTTTCATTTGCGATACTCCAAAAATAAGTAAAACTTAATTATAGATTGAATATACACTAAGAATTTCAGAAAGTCAATAATAAAATTATTAATAATTTTAAAAATTTATAATTTATTTTGAGATTGCCATAATTTTGAATATTTTCCGTTGTATGAGAGGAGTTCTTTATGATTTCCTTTTTCAACGATTGTCCCGTTTTCTATAACGAATATTATGTCTGCATTTATTATGCTGGACAATCTATGGGCAACGACAAACGTTGTTTTATTATGCATGAGGGTTTCTATTGCTTTTTGGACGTATTTTTCGGAATTCGTATCGAGGGAGGAGGTTGCTTCATCGAGGAGGAGGATAGGGGCATCCTTCAGGATTGCCCTTGCAATTGAGATTCTCTGACGTTGTCCTCCTGATATACGTATTCCATTTTCCCCAACGATTGAGTTATACCCATCCTTCGAATTCACGATGAATTCATCTGCCATTGCGGATTTTGCAGCATTTTTTATATCATCGATCGATTTTTCAGATGAGCCATACGATATATTCTCAAGAAATGATGTATCGAAGAGGATATTCTCCTGCGTGACGATCGATATTTTTTCTCTCAGATTCTCGAGATCTATATCCTTTATATTTATACTATTTATTAGGATTTCTCCAGATACAACATCATAGAATCTTGGAAGGAGGTTTATAATCGTACTCTTTCCCGCCCCACTTTTTCCAACGAACGCAACAGTTTGACCTTTGTATACTTTAAATGACAGATTATTTATTATATTATTACTATTGTTATTATATCCAAATGAGACATTTTTAAATTCTATTGACTCTATATCATTATTTATTATGACAGGATTGATGGAATTCTTAATGGATGGTTCGATATCGAGTATTTCGAAGACTCGTTTTGCAGCGGCTAGACCCTCTTGCATATTCGCACTCAAATGTGTGAGTCTTTTCAAAGGTTCATACGACAATAAAAGAGCACTCAGAAATGAGATGAGATCTCCCGTCGTCTTGTGATTTCCAATGACCTGAGATCCACCGTATCCTATGACGAGAATAATCGCGATCCCTCCAATAATCTCGGAAATGGGGTGTAAGGAGGCCTTGATTTTCGTTGATCTCACGATGAGATTCATGAGGTTCGACATCTTCGATCTTATGCGCTCTGTTTCGATTTCCTCCCCGCCATACGCCTTCACAATACGAATTCCTTGAAATATTTGTGTTAAATACCCTGAAAATATACCTAAATTATTTTGAGTATTTTCGATAACTTTTTTGACTTTTCGTCCGATCAAAGATATTGGGATGATAGCGCTTGGAAACGCGATGAACGCGAAGATTGCGAGGGTGTAGTCTCTATAGAACATAACGAACGTGAGGAATAGAAATGTGAGGAGATCCTTTCCGATTCCAACGAGTGTCGTTGAAACCGCATTCCTCATCATATTGACATCATTTGAAAATCTCGATAACAATTCTCCGCTATTCATCTGATGAAAGAATTTGAGATCGGATTTTAGGAGATGTTTGAAGAGACGTTCTTGTATATCGAATATAATACGCTGTCCAACACATTGCATAATAACAGACTCTCCATACGATGCCATACCTTTGATTATGAAGGAGAGGAGTATACACCCGCAAAAAAATATGAGATCCCATTTTTCCTTCGATTCGAAGATATAATCGAAGGCAGGTTTCAAGAAGTATGGAAAGGCAGCCGTTGAAAATGCAGCAATCCCCATGAATAAAATAGCCCACAATATATTTTTATAGTATATGCTGACATGTTCAACTATGAGACGGCGCGCTAATCCAAATTTTTTCATTTATTTTTATTATATCGATACAATTTTCAAGTTATTCTATATCAATTTTCGACGTATTTCCATAGAATGTTTCACAATTCATAACACAAAAACCTTCTCTCTTATTTTTGAGACACGCCTTGAAATCTCCTGATCATCGAGATTTTTGAGGGGATTTCCCCAGATAGTTTCCGGCCAGAATCTATCGTTTTTATAGCGGCACACTATATGAATATGAAGTTCGTCCGTTTTATTTCCGATCGCTGCAACATTGAGTTTGTCGGGCGTGAAAATACTCTCCATTATATTCGACATCATATTTATTTCATTTATCAAAAGAATAGAATCAGAAGGTGAGAGTCTGTTTATTTGATTTATGGAGGGCCTCCTTGGAATGAGCATAATCCAAGGTATATCCTCATTTTCGAGGACAACAGAACATAAATCTAAATCAATAATAAAAGGACGATCTCGAAATGGTTTTGGGAGTTCGAATTTCATAATATCTACAATACCTATCAAAATTTATATTAAATATGGTATACTTTTATGGAGTTGTATACAAAAAAATTTAGACATAAAAAATGATAAATAAAATTTCCTCTCGCATTATATTAAATGTTATATCAATTTTTATAGTTATTTTTTTGTGCTATGCCATGGGGAAATGGATAATTCCGTTTTTTATAGGTTTCATTTTGGCGTATGCTTTGCATATACCTTCTAAAACAATTTCAACAAAATTTAATATAAATTCTTCTCTTTCTGCGGGGATTATTGTTTTGTTTCTCATTGCGATTTTCACGTTTGTGACGTTGTTTTTCATTCCTCTCTTGAAGAACGCTTTGATTCTCATTCTTCAAAAACTCCCGAATATCATCACAACGATGCCGAGGAGTATCAATGAGTCTATAAACGATATGTTTAAGTCCTTGGGATTCCACAATACTCATATCGATATTATAAATACATTTGAACAGTATTTAACGAGTATGACGAATTCCATACCAGATCATATCATCGGGTTTTTGAATACGGGTATAACGCTCGTCTATACGATTATATTCACGATCATGACACCTATAATCACGTTCTATTTGTTGAAAGATTGGAATAAAATCGAGATGTATTTTAGTTTTATTATCAACAAATTTGCATCAAAATCTGTTGTTGAAACATTGAGGATTATCAACAAGAATCTTGGATCCTATATAAAGGGGCAACTTTCCGTTTGTGTTGTTCTCTCGATTATATACGCGATCTCGATATACTTCATTGGAACAAATGAATTCATAATATGTGGTATATTTTCAGGATTCTTGTCTTTTGCTCCATTTTTTGGTCCATTTTTGGGATTCCTCTTGACCCTCACAATATCAATCGATGATTTCACATCTATATATCAGTATATCTTTCTATTCGGAATATTCATGATCGTTCCATTTGTCGACTCAAATTTCATAACCCCAAAACTCATCGGGAAAAAAACGGGTATACAACCCTTCTGGATGCTCTTTTCAATATGTGCAACAGTTTCAATCACAGGAACATACGGGATTTTTATAGCGATTCCTATCGCTGTTATATTATCCACTATTTTTAAAGAAATGTTCAGAAAATTGTCATAAATATTAACGATTCCTTAATATTGTTTTTGTATAATAAAATATGATGGGGGTCTTTCGTATTGTGAGAAGATTATAAAAGTGCTTTATTGATAATAATTTCATATTTATCTCCACTTGGTGCGTTTATAGTTTTTTTTGATGTATTGGACTTTGTATTAACATACCTTTAGAAAGTATGTCGCAGCATACGAAGATTCCTGTCTCTCATCCCACAATAATAATATATTTTATCCAATATTTAACGATTTTTTAATCTTTCTATGAGATAATATATTCATAATATAGGAGTATTTATATGGAATTTAGGGGATTATTTATGAAAATTTCAAATATATTATACACAATTTCCACATGTCTCTTGTTCATCATGTCAAATTCCTCGTGTTTTGCGTCGTCGTCGTCATCGAGTGAAAATAATCATGATGTCGAGGATAACAATAAAACACAGATGAATAAAAATGACAGTCCTGAGGAATCTTCGTCGTCATTGAGTGATGATAATGAAGGGCAGGATAATGATTCATCATCGTCTGATACTGAGGATTCCGTGGAAAATAATGATGAAAACGTAGATTCCGCACAATCCGATGATGATGATCATCAACAACAGGAAAAAGCTGATAAAAAATCAACGGATAATAAAAAAAAGAAAAAATCAAATAAAAACAAAAAAATAAAGGGAGAAAAGAAAGCGAAAAAAGCCGAGAAGTCAAAGAAAGATAAAAAGTCTAAAAAAGATAGTAAAAAAAATAAAAAGAACGATGAAGAGAAAATAATCGTTGATGAAAACAATGACGATAATAATAATGATAATGTCGATATTGAAAATGATGCGAATAATTCGGAGGAAGGCAATGAGCAACCTGAAATCTCGATAGATCCAAAGAAGAAGATCGATCTCGATGCGAAGTTCGATGAGATTCAGAAAAATAAACCGAAAATTATATCATTTTCTGATATGAACCTAACAGATCAGGATGTCGATTATTTTATTGTGACAATATCGAAGATTATGAGTGAAAATATAGAGGATGTCATCTTCAATATCTCGGGGAACTCCTTCACAAAGGAAGGACTCATCAAAATATTCGATGAAATCTCGAAGAATCCAAAATTCGTCTCAAATATAGTCCTCGATAATATTCAAATAGGGGATGATATCTGCGAGATCCTCTCGTTATACGCCGATAAATTTCCAATGCTCTATAATATAAGTCTGAAGAATACGGGTATAACGAACAAGGGAGCCTTCTCTTTATCCGCGATTTTTAGTGCGAAAAAGTTAGGAATACTTCAGTCCATAAATCTATCGTCCAACAGGATTGATAATGGAGGGGCCCTCCAAATCGCAAACTCCCTGAAAAATTCGGATGTTTCGTTCCTCTCTCAAAAAATCGATATGTCTGAGAATAATTCTATCGACGATAATGTTCGAAATGAAATATCGTCTATAACCCCTAAAATCTCGTTTGGAACGAAAAAAAGAGTCATCCAGACGACGATGATAAACAATAATATTCCAAACTCCTCGATGATGACGACGATGACAACTCCCCCTCAAATAAATCCTCATCAAAATTCATTGAACAACACAATAGTTCCAAATCAAAATATGAATATGCAAGTCGTCCCAAATAATAGTCTACCATTGAATATTCAAACTCAAAATATGATGAATACACAAGTTAAAAGTATTCCGCAGTATCCACAGAGTATAAACAACAATATTAATCCTCCTATAAATATCGCACGATAAATCCTATAAATATTGAGATCTATAAAATTTTGGATCTCAATATTTTTTTTTACATAAATGCGTGTGTAATTTGAATTATATTTATCTGAAATGTTATTTATATTTTTCTAATGCGAATCTCGATGTTTTTTATGTGAATTTATTTAAAATAATGCTAGATATTGAAGTAAATTTGTTTTAAGTTTTTTTTCAATCAATTCAAAAAACATTTATGATAAATCCAAAACATACCATGAAAATATTGTGAACAAAATTTCTGATGACAATCGTGTCTAATACTCTTGAAAAATATGTGGTTTTCAAGGGATAATATAGAGAATGTTTTTATATAGATATCATAAGAGAAATTCGTTGTGTTTGAAAATTCAGAGAAAAGCAATGATATGTTGTTAGACAAGACATACAAACCTGAAATATTCGAGAGAGATGTTTATGAGTCTACTCTTCAATTTTTTGGTCCCGATGAGAAGATAGATGACGATGAGTCGTATACTATCATGATGCCCCCTCCAAATGTCACGGGGAGTCTTCATCTAGGACATGCCCTAACCTATACAATTCAAGATATACTCATTCGATATTATCGACAAAATGGAAGGAAAGTTTTATGGCAGCCTGGAGTTGATCATGCGGGTATCGCAACTCAGATGGTCGTCGAGAGAATGCTCGAAAAAGAGGGTATCAAACGCTCGGATCTTTCTCGTGAAGAATTTATCGATCGTGTTTGGGAATGGAAATCGAAATCTGGGGATATGATCGTCAAGCAACAGCGTGCTCTTGGATGTTCGGCCGCGTGGAATCTCTCGAGATTCACGATGGATGAAGGATTTTCAAATGCTGTGAAAGAAGTTTTCGTGAGATTATATAAGGATGGACTCATATATCGTTCGAAAAGACTCGTGAATTGGGATACGAAATTTAAGACCGCTATATCAGATCTCGAAATAATCAATAAAGAAGAAAAAGGAACTCTTTGGCATATACGTTATGAATTGTGTGATGATTTTGAGGGGGAATCTATAAATATCGCGACAACTCGTCCTGAAACGATGTTTGGAGATACGGCCGTTGCAGTCAATCCAAATGATCCACGTTATCAAAAATTTATCGGAAAATTTGTATGTATTCCATACACAAATCGAAAGATTCCTGTTATCTTGGATGAACATGCCGATATGGAAAAAGGGTCTGGATGCGTGAAAATAACTCCAGCTCATGATTATAACGACTTTGAAGTTGGAAAACGTCATAATCTCGATATGATCTCCATACTCGATGAAAATGGACATATGGAAAATAATGATTATGTCCCTGAATTCCTTCGAGGATTATACCTTAAAAAAGCCCGTAAAATTCTTCTTGAGAAATTGTTGGAAGATAAAAAATTGATCAAAGAAGAAGAAATCATACATAGCGTTCCATATGGAGACAGATCAGGAGTCATAATCGAACCTATGCTCAAAGATCAATGGTTTGTCGACGCAAAAACATTGTCGAAACGCGCAATAGAAGTCGTTCAGAACAAAGATGTTCGTTTTTTCCCTGAAAAATGGGAGAACACTTATTTCGACTGGATGAATAATATAGAACCATGGTGTATATCTCGTCAAATAACATGGGGTCATCAGATTCCTGCATGGTATGGCCCAAACAATGAGATTATCGTTGAAAAATCCGAGGAAGAAGCTATAAAATCGGCCGAAAAAATGGGTCTCTCAAAAGATCAGATAAAAAGAGATGAAGATGTCCTAGACACATGGTTCTCGTCTGGACTCTGGCCATTTGGAACTTTGGGATGGCCTCAAAAAACAAAAAATTTAGACGTATTTTATCCAACGAGTGTTCTCGTGACGGGATTTGATATAATCTTCTTCTGGGTTGCTCGTATGATGATGATGAGCTTGTATTTCATGGATAAGCCCCCTTTCAAAGATATATATGTCCATGCTCTCGTTCGCGACGAAAAAGGTCAAAAAATGTCGAAATCAAAGGGGAATGTTATTGATCCTATGGACCTCATGAATGAATTCGGAACAGATGCACTGAGGTATACATTGGCCTTCTTCTCAGTTCCTGGACGTGATATCAAAATAGGAAAAGAACACGTAAAAATTAGTCGAAATTTTATTACAAAAATATGGAATGCCGCTCGTTTCTTGCAGTATCGAGGAGTTGAATTTAAGCATAAAATAAATGATATCAATCCTTCATCTCATCTCAATAGATGGATAATCGCGAAACTAAAGAAATTCCAATATGAAATAGATCAAAATATCAAGGAGTATAGATTCGATTATATCGCGAAAAATATACAGGTGTTTATTCGAGAGATATTCTGTGATTTCTTCGTTGAAGCTATGAAAATTGTTGATGATGAGGAAACGAAAAATATCGCAGGGGCTGTCTTCTCAGAATTTTTGAGGATTTCTCATCCTGTTATTCCCCTCGTGACAGACTATCTCTCAAAAACATTGGGAATCTCAGATACTATGATATTATCCTCAAAGAAACATATCGATGAACTCCATGATTTTGAAGAGAGCGAAAAAATAGTCGATGAATTCGTCGATCTCATCCATAGTATACGCTCCGAAAAACAAGCAAACGGAACGGATTCTGAAAATTATAACAATCTTGTCAAAAAAATTGATGAACTCATTCCTGAGATGAAAAATCTCTCGAAACTCGCACTATAATATAAAAAAAACTTCGAAGAATTGGGATTTTCCCTGATTCTTCTTGTTTTAAATTTTCATGAATGATTGTTGAGAATTTTTATTTAAAATTGTGGCAAATTTTTGATAGTTGCTTCTTTTGTGTTTTAAATAAATGCATATAAAATTCTCATCGATCCAAAATTTCACACGATTTTCGAAATATACGTATAAAATTTTTGAGGGATTTGAGATAAATTCCCATTATATCGTTGTAGTATAAATTTCGAGATACGTGTAGAATTTAGGAAATATTTTGTGTACGAAATGTCACAAGTTGGTTGAAAATAGTATACAATATTTTATAAATGGGATTTTTATAGGGTTTTGAGAATGTCGGATAGAGATTTTAAGGGGCTTTTCAGAAGGTGGATAATGTCTGTTGATAGGATAACATTATTCATTATTATGACGATTATTTCGATAGGGGTTTGGGTTTGCATTGCATCGACTCCTGCTGTTGCGTTGAAACTCGGATTATCTCCCTTTCATTTTGTGAGACAACATATGATGATTGTTCCGATTTCCGTCCTCTTGATAATTGTTATATCATTTTTTCAGACGCGTCATATCAGACGTCTTGCACTCATTGGATATTTTGCGTGTATATTTTTGATGATATGTGTTTTATTGATTGGTTCCGAAATAAAAGGGGCGAGGCGATGGATTAGTATAATGGGATTTTCTCTTCAACCTTCTGAATTTTTAAAACCCGTTATGACGATTATCACAGCATGGCTCATCGCAGAACAATATCGAGATAGAAAATTTCCAGGGATTATTATATCGATATTCACGATATTGTTCGCTATACCATTTTTATTGTTGCAGCCTGATGTTGGGATGAGTGTTGTGATTATTTCAACTTGGGTTTCTCAATTATTTGTTTCTGGGATATCTGTTTTTATTTTGTGTATGTTTGTTGTAGGAGCGCTTGGATCTTCCGTTGGACTCTATTTCATACTCCCTCATTTCGCGGAGAGAATCAATAAATTCCTCATGAAAGATGGGGCCGATACAGATTTATACCAGGTTCAAAAATCTTTGGAGGCCTTTCGAAATGGAGGATTTTTTGGGAAGGGTCCAGGAGAGGGAGTCGTCAAAACTCTCGTTCCTGACGCACACTCAGATTTCGTTTTTTCAGTTATTGGAGAGGAATTTGGATTTCTATTGTGTATTATTATAGTGGGGCTTTTTATATGTTTTATTGTGAGGTCTCTCGTTCGAGTTATGGAATCATCGAGTATGTTCTGTTTTTCTGCGGTCTTTGGAATATGTTTTCAATTCACAATGCAAATCCTGATCAATCTCTCGACATCCTTGAATCTCATCCCAACGAAAGGAATGACCCTCCCGTTTATTAGTTATGGAGGGAGTTCACTCCTTTCGTCGTCCGTTAGTATTGGAATTCTCTTGGCCCTCACAAAAAGAAATTCTATGCAACGTGAAATATTGTAAGTTTTTTATCGATTTTTAATTAAATATGGAGGATATTATGTTTTTTGATAGTGTTAGAGATGTTTATAAAAATTATGACAATTTTTTAATAGATGTCTTCGGAGTTCTTTTTGATGGATCAGAATTTTATGATGGCGTTTTGGATCTTCTAAAAGATATAAAAAATGATGGTAAGAAAATTATTATATTATCGAATGCAACACTTTCAACGAGGGAAGTTGAAGAGATGTATAGTTTGAAGGGACTCCTTCGAGATATTCATTATGATGAATACATAACATCTGGAGAGGCATTTCGATATGAATTGGAAGAAGGTTTCAAGAATATTATATCGATGATAGGGTATACTCCAAAAACTTATACTCAAATTTTTCAAAAGCAGCGTGTTTTTGAAGGTATCAAAAATTTGGAGTATGTCGATAATATAAAATTCGCAGACTTTGTGTATGTTGGGATTCCAAGGATTGATGGAAGGGATATAGTCGTCGATAATCTGTCGTCTAATGAAGGATATAGCATCAAACTGGAAGAAATTTTCGATATGAATTGGAAGAATATAGAGTATTTCTATAGATTACATGAGATTTTAGAAGTATGCTTGAAGTATAATAAAATACTCGTCGTAACAAATCCAGATTTATTTGCACATTCATCTGTTCATGACGAAAATAATATGAAGGATAGGAATGCACTCGTCATACGTCAGGGAGGAATCGCGGAATATTATGAGAGAATGGGAGGGAACGTTATATACTTCGGAAAACCTTATAGTCCGATATATGGGTATGCATCGCGTTATATCTCAACAGAAGATAAGAAAAAAATCGTTATGATAGGGGATACTCCATGGACAGATTCTCTCGGAGGAAATATTATGGGATATGATACAATATTGACTCTAACAGGGATTTCAAATGAATTTATCAAAAATATGCATAAAAATATCGATATAAAAGATGCCATCAAAAATTTATTGACGAATATCTCATCGAAATTGATGCACGATAAATTGAAGGAATATAGTGTTATCCCAACTCATATTGTGAATAAATTTGCATAATTTTTTAGAAAAAATGATGTAGCAACAATTTATTATAGATGTTATTGTTTAGGTTGTGGAAGGACATTGAAATAGGGAGATATATTGATTTTATGAAAAATACTAAGTTATTTTTATGTATGATATGTTTGTTGTTATCTGCATGTGAGAAGAAAGAAAAATTGGAAGGTGAGAGGTTTGATTTTTTATCGTCTTCAAACAACAATTTGAATATTATAAAAAATAGGATCGCAAATATAAAGCGTGTCAATAATAATGTGGGGTATATCCCATGTCATATATATAGCGGGGGAAATGCGCAGCATGACGCAATAAATTATAGTTTTTCACAAAATTATGAAAAATTGTGGGATATTGATGTTGGGTATGGACCTATAAAATCCAATATGATCATCGAGAATAAGAAGATATATATTGTTGATTCGAGGGGTGTATTGCGATGTATTGATTCGAAGAACGGAAATACGGAGTGGGATATTGTTGTCTCTCATCAGAAGGGGGAGAATAGATTTTCCGGAGGGATTGCGTCGAATGACAAATATATAGTCGTCTGCTCAAATTTGGGGGAGGTTGTTGTCGTCGATAAAAAAATGCGTAAAGAAATCCTAAGGCACGACATAAAATTTCCTATAAAAAATACACCGATTATATATAAGGATTCTGTCATTGTTTTGACGATAAACAATAAAGTATTTTCGTTGGATTTGAATAAAAAGAAAATAAATTGGCAACATTCTGGGAATGAGGAAGAAACCATAATGGAGGGTGCGAATTCTCCGGGATTATATAGGGATAATATAATTTTCTCGTATACTGATGGAAATATTAATTCTTTAAATATAAAGGATGGATCTGAAAATTGGACGGACGTTTTATTTTCAGGGGATACATCACAGAGTGGATTTATTATATCGAATATTGTGTCTGATCCTGTCATTCATAATAATATGCTCATCGTTTCGAATACGGAATCTAAAACTGTTTTGTTTGACGTTGAATCGGGGATACGTATATGGGAGAATTCTATAGGAACATTCAATACGCCCGTCATTTTTGAGGATTATTTGTTTATGTTCACGAATGATGGGGAAATTGTGTGTATTTCTATGAAGGATGGAAGTATTGTCTGGCATAATCCTATAAAAGACAATAATCAAAAATTATTGATCAAGAAAAACAAGGTATACGGTCCAATGATTATCAATGGAAAGATAACATTATTTGGATCGAAGGGGGATGTTTTTATTGTTGAGCCAAGAGATGGAAAAATAATAAAGACGTTTAATATAGGGTGTAGTATATCGAATACTCCTATTATAGTTGATAAGATTATGTATATATTGAATGAGAGAGCGGAATTATATGCCTTTAAATAATAATAAAAATGAACATACATTTAAAATTTCACTTATTGGACGGACGAACGTTGGGAAATCGACGTTGTTTAATAGACTTTCCAGATCGAGATCTGCGTTGACATTTGATCGTCCTGGAGTGACTCGAGATACAAAGGAAAGTGAAATAGAAGTTTTCGATAAGAAAGTCAAACTGATAGATTCTCCTGGAATGTTTGATTATGACGAATGTGAGAATAATCCATTATTGATGGATGCAATAAACAATAAATTGGAGGAAGTTATTCTCGAATCCGATCTAATCCTCTTCGTTATTGATGGACTCTATGGAATAACGGAGTATGATCGAGATATTGCGAATATTCTTCGAAAATTATCGAAAAATGTTATTGTTGTGACAAATAAAACGGAAAAGCGTATTTCTGAGAATTCTTATATTGAGTCTATGGAATTCGGATTTAAAGATAATATAAAAATCTCAGCGGAGCACGGTCTTGGAATTGATGAACTTCTAGAGAGTATATATAAGTATATCCCAGATTCTTTTAAAGTTGATTTTAAGGATTTACAAGACGAAGATGAGGATTTTGAAGTTGAAGATAGGAAGAAGGATATTATTCGACTTGCGATTATTGGACGTCCGAATGTTGGGAAGTCGACGATCGTGAATATGCTCCTTGGAGAAAACAAGAGACTTGTCGCGGATTTCGCGGGGGTTACGCGTGAGAGTTCGGAAGATGATTTTTATTTTAGTGGACGTCATATAAAATTGATCGATACACCGGGAGTTAGGAGACGTACGAAAATATATGACATACTCGAGAAAATATCCGTTTCAAACACGATGAAATCGACGAGAAATGCGGATGTTGTTATTCTTGTTATTGATGGATCGAGTTTGATATGCGGAGAGATAGAAAAACAAGACATAACCCTCGCATCGAATGTCATACGTGAGGCCAAGGCCTTGGTTATAGCCTTCAATAAATGTGATAAAACTCCATACTCAAAGGATGAAATTCCAACATTCTTGAAGAGGAATATAGCACATAGTTTATCCCAACTTAAAGATGTTCCATTCTTGTTTATATGTGCGCTCGATGGAAGCAATATAAAAAAGATGATGAATACCGCGATAAAAGCGTATGACAAACAATCGAAACGTGTCAAAGTTTCAGACCTAAATAATTGGATGCGCGAGATAAATAATTCTGATTTTTTGTCGGCTGGATCTATAAGATTCAAGATGAAATATATTATGCAGGTTGGAGGTATACCCCCAAAATTCTTGATATTCGTTAATAATAAACAAAATATGAGGGATTCTCATAAGAGGTATATCACAAATTCTCTGAAGGAAACATTCGATATGAGAGAAGTTCCAATTCAAATCTTCTTTAGGGAAAATGATAAGAAAGAAAAGAATAATAAAAAATAAGGTAAATTTTAGGGATGGGATACAAAGCACGTATATTATCTGGGATTTTGAAGGGACGTTTTATCGATACCCCGAAAATCGATTCAACACGTCCAACGACAGACGCATTGAAAGAAACTATCGTTAATATACTGATCCATAGATTTTTCATAAAATTTGAGGAATATGGGGTCATAGATCTTTTTGCGGGATCTGGATCCCTCGGATTTGAGTTTATTTCAATGGGTTCGAAAAAATGTCTCTTTATCGATAACAACAAAATTGCGATAAATTGTTTATATTCAAACATCAAATCCTTGAAAGTTGAAGAATATTCAGCCGTCTGGAACAATGATGCCTTGAAACTGGATCATATTTTATTGTCTAAAATTTTTGGAAATAAGTATAAAAAATTCATCGTGTTCCTCGATCCTCCATACAAAAATAAGGACCTTTTATTAAAAAGTATTGAAAATTTGAGGAGTATACAACAAAAATTGAATATTTCCATGTTTCTCGTCATCGAAACTGATGATGAGAAATTTGATATAGAAAACACGATTTTCATCCGTGAAAATTCGAAACACAAGTTGATTTTTGTCGATTTACATTAAATTTTAGGCAATATTTTTTATATTGGAGATTGTCAGTTTGTCTTTTGATGAGAGATTCGTATCGAGTTTCTTGACATACGAGTCGATTGATTCATATGTTCTCTCTATATTGTTCGAGATATATTGTATGACGTTGTCTTGAGGATTGAAACCTCGTCTTACGAGTACTTTTTTTATTATCTGGGAGAAGGATTCTTCGTCGGGCTGATTGATATTGATGACACTTATTGTTTTGAGTCTTGAGATCGTATCTTTAAGTTTGATATTCCAAAGGGAAGGGGGAGTTTTCGCGGTTATGAGGAGGTATGCGGATTTTTCTTTTATAGTGTTATAAATATAAAAGAGTATTATGTCATCTTTTATAGAATCTGCATTTTCCAAGACAAAGTATTTTTGATTATTGTCATTATTCGACATATCAAACCATTTGTCGAATACTATATCGTTCTCTGCATCGATAATATCCGCTCCCAATCTATACGCCCAAATTTTTGACATATGAGATTTTCCAGATCCGTGTTCCCCAACGAGACACACAAAATTTTCATCTATAGAAAATGGCCATTTTTCAAGCCATCTATACGCATACTCATTACATTTTGTTATGATAAAATCGTCAGGCTTACAAGAAAATTCCCAGGAAACAGGGAGTGTAAGCTGACGAAATGAATTTTGATTATTCATTATTTTGATGAAAATTTTATGGAATAGTTACAGTCATTCCATCAAGTTCGTCTGAAACGATAACTTGACATGCAAGTCTAGATTGCATACATCCATTTGGAAGTATATCGAGGAGATCGAGTTCTTCCATAGACTTCTCATTTATTTTATCGATATAATCCGGATCGATGAAAATATGACATGATCCACAAATTCCCGCTCCATCACATCCCCCATACAATGGAACATTATTTTTCTTCGCGGTTTCAAGGAGGGTATCCCCATTTATCGCGTCAACTGTTTGCGTGTTATTTTGAGATTTAAATGTTATTTTTGGCATGATTTTCACTCCCTAGATAATTTTGCAACAACATAATCAAATTCAGCTTCAGAACACAATCCCAAAACAACAGGACTCTTCGGATTCAAATTTGCATAATTTTTATGCGTTTTGTTTTTTATCGAATGAACAGTTGCTTTTGTCGTTCCAACGAGAGAACATATGTCTTGTTCTGGGATCTCAGGATAATATTTGACAATCCAAGCGATCGCATCTGGTTTGTCTTGACGTTTCGATCTAGGGGTATACTTCGCATTACTTTTATTTTTATCTTCGAAATAAGGATTTGTTTTCAATCTCAAACTCGCACTTGGATTTTTCTCGCATCTTCTTATTTCATCGATAGTCAATTGTGAGGACACGATAGGGTCAAATCCAGACATCTTTGAATCAAACTCTCCATCTGCAATAGATTCAACTTCTAGTATGTGTATCCCACAAAAATTCGCGATCTGCTCGAACGTTAAAGACGTATTTTCAACGAGCCAGATGGCGGTCGCTTTCGACATCAATGGAAAATCCATAATCTAAAGATCCCCTATAAAAATATATTTCCAATGTTCTTGATTCTATTTGAAAGTTCATGAAAACTCAACCCAAAAACGTATGGTTTTCATAACATATTTTATTATACTATTTCTATACGATTTTTATTCAGTATTTTCATTTTCTATAGATTGATTTTTATTTTTATCATCTATCTCTATACCTAAATTCTTCAATTTTTGAGCTGCAGGATTAAGAGTTTTTTCGATAAATACGTTAATTTTATCGTATTCTTCTATATTTTTATGCATTCTTCTTTCAAATTCCTTTGATTTTTCGAATAACTTTTCGAGGGCCAAAACAACGATACGTCCTGCTTCCCCTATTTTTTTCGCGTTCTTCGCGATGGCTTCCTGTTGCCATGAGAAAGATATGGCCTTTAGGAGGGCTATCAAAGTTATAGGAGTTGTTATGATAACTTTTTCAGATATTCCATATTCTATGAGGGATGGATCTGTTTTTATTGCGGAACTGAAGAATGATTCTCCTGGAAGAAACATTAAGACGAATTCAGGGGTAGTTGGAAATTGTTCCCAGTATGCTTTTTGTCCGAGAGTTTTTATATGGGACCTTATATTTTTTGCGTGTGTTATCATGAATGATTCGTCTCCCGTGTTGATTGCTTGCATATAGGCGTCTATCGGGGATTTCGCGTCGACTATTATATGTCTATTTCCTGGGAGTTTGATGATCATATCAGGACGTAATCTACTATTCTCACATTGTTTTTGCTCAACGAAATCACAGTATGACGTCATACCCGTTATTTCAACGACACGTCTGAGTTGCATTTCACCCCATTGTCCCGTCATGAAAGGAGTTGAGAGGGCCTTACTCAATTTATGAGTTTCCTTTTGAATTTCCTGATTATAAATCATGAGATCTTTTATCTGACGTCTTAGATCACTATATGAATCGACTCTCTCCTTTTCAATCTCCGATATTTTGTTATCGAAAATTTTGAGGGTGTCTTTTATTGGATTTATAATATTTAGAAATTCGCTCTGTTTTTTATTGTACTCTGATTTTTCGACTTCCAAAACTTTATCGAATGTCTCCTTTGCGATACTCACGAAATTCTTGTGATTTTTAAGGAGGACATCATTCGATATACTCTCAAACATCTCGATCAATTTATTCTGATCTCGTGCAAGGATTCTCTCACTATTCAATTGTAATTTTAATGATATATTGATCTTCAAAAGATAGAATACATATATAGTTAAGAATACACATAATATTGATAGAATATAAACTAACAATTTAAGAAGGCGGAGCACAACGATACAAAACAACGTTGCTCAGTTTATCATATAAAAACATTTTTATAAAGGAAGGATTTTATGAAAAATCTTACACTTGATGGATTTTGTATTTAATGATAGAATAATCAGAGTTTTAGTTATATTTTTGTTTTGGATAAAAAAAATGGCAGTTCCTAAGAAACGAACTTCAAGATCAAGGAGAGGAATGAGGAGAGCTCATGATTTTGATAAACCAGCGAATGTTATAAGATGTGAAAATTGTGGGAAACCACGTCTCTCTCATCATATTTGTCCTTTCTGTAATTTTTATAATGGACGCGATATAACTGTTGTGGAATCCTCAAATAAGGCGTAAGTTATATAGCATAATTTATAGATTTATCCTAGGACTTTTATGATAAAGATTGCTTTAGATGCAATGGGTGGAGATCAAGGAGTTGAATCAGTCGTCCGGGGAGTGGATTATTTTCTATCGCATTTCCATACGGACGATGTTTTTTTTGATTTCTATGGTAATGAAAAAGACATAAATTCCGTGTTGTCTTCATGTCGAAATATCAACAACAATAAATCGCTTTATTCTACTCATCATCTTGAAAAATTTATCTCAAATGACGAGAAACCTTTCGTTGCCATTCGAAATGGAAGGGGTTCGAGTATGTTTGAAGCGATATCTTCCGTTTCGAAGGGTGAAAATAATGCGGTTGTTTCTTCCGGAAATACGGGGGTTTATATGGCCCTTTCAAAGATTATTTTAAAGACTATCGATAATATTGATAGACCTGCTCTTATGAGTTTGATCCCGAATTTAAAGGGGAAGAGCGTTGTTTTGGATCTTGGGGCCAACACAGAGTGTTCGTCGATTAATCTCGTTCAATTTGCGATTATTGGACAGGCTGTTGCTCGTGTTTTGTTGAAGATAGATGATCCCTCTGTTGGACTCTTGAATATTGGGACGGAAAAATCAAAAGGAACGGATACATTGCGAAATGCTTATGATATCCTCGAATCGTTGAGTGATGTCAATTTCAAGGGATTCGTTGAGGGGACAGATCTCATGAAAGGAACGACAGATATCGTTGTGACGGATGGATTCTCTGGAAATATAGCCCTAAAAACGATAGAGGGCACTATAAAATTGTTGGCTGGTATGATGAAGAAAGGGATTCAAGAGAATTTCTTTGGGAAATTATCGTATCTCTTTGGAAGAGGAATAATAAAATATATGAAGGATTCCCTTGATCCAAGGAATCACAATGGCGCGTCTCTCGTTGGTTTGCAAGGGATTGCTGTGAAAAGTCATGGAAATTCTGATTATATAGGGTTTGCAAACGCGATATCCGTTGCAGAAAGACTTGCAAGATACAATTTTATAGGTAATATTAAGGAAGCTTTATCTACAAACGAATTGGAAAAAATTAAATGAAAACAATAATAAAAAACTTGGAAACATACTTACCTGAGAAAGTTGTTTCAAATTTTGACCTCATGAAAACTCTCGATACATCAAATGAATGGATCGTTGAGAGGACTGGTATAGAGAGACGTCATATCGTTGGGGAAGGGGAATTTTCGTCTGATATTGGAACGAAATCCGCGTTGAAAACTATAGAATCGTCTGGAATTTCTCCCCTTGATATAGACGCGATTATCGTTGCAACGACAACATCTGAAAAGAGATGTCCATCTTGTGCTGTGAAGATACAATCGAATATTGGAGCGAAAAACGCGTTTGCATTCGATATACAAGCGGCTTGTTCTGGGTTTCTCTATGGACTCAGTGTTGCAGATAGTTTCATTCAGTCGAATAAAGCGAAGAATATATTATTAGTTGGAGTTGATACATTGTCATTGTTTTCAGATTGGACAGATAGATCGACATGTATACTCTTTGGAGATGGAGCGGGGAGTTGTCTTGTTCAAAAAGGAGATGATGATTCGAAGGGGATAATCGCAACAAAATTGTATTCTGATGGGGACAAACACGATTTCATCACGATAGAGAATAGTGAGAAAAACGATTATAGGGGTCATCTGACGATGATGGGACGATCCGTCTTCAAATTTGCGATAGAATATATGTATCAATCTATCGATGAGATTTTGAGGGAAAATAATATGACGATCGATGATATAGATTGGATTATTCCTCATCAGGCCAATAAACGTATTTTAGAATCGATGAGCAAGATGAAGGGAATTCCTATGGAAAAGATGATTATTTCGATTCAAGACCACGCAAATACATCATCTGCATCTATTCCCCTCGCTATGAAGGATGCACTCGATTCTGGGAAGATAAAAAATGGGGATACGATTCTTTTTACGGCTTTGGGCGCAGGACTCGTTTGGGGATCGGCCATTATAAAGATATAATTTTTTGGAGTTTTAATTATGCAATACGATAAGAATAATGTGTTTTATAAAATAATACATAAAGAATTAAATGCAAATATAGTTTTAAATGAAGAGAACTATATGGCTTTCTATACGATCGATCCAAAAGCTCCAACCCATATATTGATTATTCCGAAGGGTGAATATGTTGATATGTATGATTTCATGAAGAATGCAACTCCTCAAGAAATATTGGATTTTAATGAAGGAATTGTTAGAATAATAGATATGATGAAATTAAATCAAGGGGGATATAGGATTGTATCGAATTCTGGGAAGTTCGGAATGCAGGAAGTTCCTCATTTTCACATACATATCATGGGAAACTCTCCCGAGAAATAATATCTCATAGAGTATGTCAGAAGAAGAGTTATTTTTTAATATATTAGGATAGATATGTCAGAACAGAATATAAAACAATTGAAAGAGACAGTTTTTCTTCCAAATACAAATTTTCCTATGCAAGGGAATCTTTCAAAAAAAGAACCTCTTATTTTAGAGGAATGGAAGAATATGAATCTCTATAGGAAAATAAGAGATAAATCTAAGAATCGTGAGAAATTCATACTTCACTTTGGTCCTCCATACGCGAATGGAAATATCCATATAGGACACGCGTTGATTGGGATTTTGAAGGACGCTGTGACAAAATCATATCAGATGCTTGGATATGACGCACCCCTCGTCATAGGATGGGATTGTCACGGTCTTCCAATCGAATGGAAAATAGAAGAGACATACATAAAAAATGGAAAGAAAAGGGAGGATGTTCCCGTTATAGAATTCTTGTCTAGTTGCAGAGAATTCGCGAAAAAATGGATGGAAATTCAAAAGGAAGGATTCGAGTCTCTTGGGATTATTGCGGATTTCGAAAATCCATATTGCACGATGGACAAAGATTCTGAAGCAACAATTTGTGAAAAATTTTTCGAAATTTATAAGAAAGGTTTGGTTTATCGTGGAAAGAAACCTGTTATGTGGTCTGTCGTTGAAAAAACAGCCCTTGCAGAAGCTGAGCTCGAATATCAAGAGAAATTGAGTGATGCGATATTCGTCAAGTTTCCAATCATAAAAACTGAGATTGAGGATTTGAAGGATGCTTATGCAATTATTTGGACGACAACTCCTTGGACAATTCCTGCAAATAAAGCGATCGCTTATTCTGAAGAATTTATTTATGCAGTTGTCAAGATAAATAATGAGAAGTATTTAATTGCAAAAGACTTAATAAATTCTTTTACAAAAGAGATAGGTATCGAGAATTTTGAGGTTATTCGAACGATTCCTGGATCGAATTTGTGGGGGATTGTTTGTCATCATCCATTATATAATCTGGGGTATACTCATGATATTCCTCTTCTTCCTGCTGATCATGTCACGATTGATACGGGGACGGGACTCGTTCACACAGCTCCAGCCCACGGTATGGAAGATTTTATTCTCGGGAAAAAATATAATCTCCCAATCGACGATATTGTGAATGACAATGGAACACTCGTTGATAATCTTCCTGTTTTTCATGGAAAACATATTTTCAAGGTTAATCCTGAGATAATAGAAGCCCTTCAAAATGAGAATAATCTTGTTCATGCGTATAAGATAAGACATAGCTATCCTCATTCCTGGAGATCGAAGGCTCCTCTTATTTATAGAACGACGAGTCAGTGGTTTATATCGATTGATAAAATACGCGATAAATTGTTGGAAGAAATTGATAAAACAGAGTGGTATCCATCGGGATATGTCAATCGTATCAGGAGTATGGTTGAGAAGAGACCTGATTGGTGTATATCGAGACAGAGAGTGTGGGGAGTTCCTATTGCTCTTTTCATCAACAAGAAGACGAATGAAGTTTTAGTTGACGACGATGTTTTCAATCGTGTTTTGGAGAGTTTCAGAAAGGAAGGAATAGAAGCCTGGCACAATCATGATATTTCATATTTCTTGGACGGAAAATATAATCATGAAGATTATGAGAAGGTCATGGATACTCTTGAAGTTTGGTTTGATAGTGCATGTTCTCATCATTATGTTTTGGAGAATAGGGACGATTTAAAGTGGCCTGCGGATTTATATTTTGAGGGTGCGGATCAACATAGGGGATGGTTTCAATCTTCTCTTGTTGAGTCTTGTTGTATAAAAGGGAAGGCTCCATACAAACAGGTTGCGACGAATGGATTTGTTCTTGATAAAGATGGACGAAAGATGTCGAAATCGATAGGAAACGTTGTTTCTCCAGACGATGTGACCAAAAAGATGGGGGCTGATATTTTGAGACTTTGGGCTCTCAATTCTGATTATTCTGAGGATCTTCGAATTGGGGATGAAATTCTAAAACAACAGCAGGATGTTTATAGGAGGTTTAGAAATACTCTTCGTTATTTACTTGGAGTTTTATCGGATTATGATGAGAGTGAGAAGGTTTCATACGACGATCTTCCAGAACTCGAGAAATCTGTCTTACATCAACTTTTCGAATTGAATGATCTCATGGAAAAGTCTATACGATCCTATAATTTCCAACAGTTCTATACGGCTCTTCACACGTTTTGTGCGAACGATCTATCGGCCTTTTATTTTGATATTCGAAAGGATTGTATATATTGCGATGACAAGAGTGATATGAAGAGGAGGGCGTGTCTCACTGTTATGAACGAGATATTCCTTTGTGTTTCTCATTGGCTTGCTCCTGTTTTGAGTTTCACGTCTGAAGAGGCATGGTGGAGTTATCCATTGAATCGTGAGAAGACGAGTATACATACAGAACTCTTCCCTGAAATTCCAAGTATATGGAAGAATTCGAAGATTGATGAGAAATGGAACAAAATAAAGGAGGTCAGGAAGACTATCACGGGAGCCCTCGAAATCGAGAGACTCGCGAAAACCATACGCTCAAGTTTGGAGGCTGAGATTTTCGTGTATTCGAGCAGCTCTGAGATAATAAAATTGTTGATGAGCATCGATCTCGCGGATATCTCGATCGTTTCGAAGGCAACGATTATCCCAGCTCAGATCCCTTCAAATGCAACGGTTCTCGATGGAATTGATGTTGGAGTCGTCGTGAAACAGGCCCCTGGTCAGAAATGTGATAGATGCTGGAAAATATTGGAGGACGTTTCCTTCGAAGAAACAGAACTCTATGGACATATAAATCTTTGCCCGAGATGTCGGGATGTCGTTATGAAAAAATAATGATATACAAACGTTTTAACCCCCAAAATGGGGGTATTTTTTTGAGAGAAAGTGTCATATTGTGAAAATTTTATACAATATTCCATAAAATTTTATGGGCAAAAAAATAATTTGTATCTCCAGAAAATAATATTTTATAATGGAAATATCAAGTAGATATCCGGCCGGTATTATATTTGATAATATTCTTGATCAGCAACAGATATATTTAGTTATAAAATCTCTGTTAGGCAAGAAAAACCAACACTTTAAAACACTTTAGAAAACATTAAAACTCTTGCTTAGCAGAGAAGAATGAAAAGGGGTGTGAAAGACTCCTGACAATTAGATATATTATACGATGTGACAGATCGTGTAGTTGGAGGATATTGTGACAGAATAACCCTCAACATGGTGTGGATCAGTATGTCCAAACAAAAAACCCGGGTACTCAAAAAAGAATACCTGGGTTTTTTTATTGACAATCGCCACGGATCGTATATTAGAATCTGTAGAATGCACCGAGTGTGATTCTGTGTTCCTTGTATTTGGCGGATGTACCGAGTGTGATTCTGTGTTCCTTGCATTTGGTGGATGTATCGATTTTTTTGTTGAACTGATGGGTGTATGCAAGGGATAATCCGAAGTTTTGCGTTAGGTTGTAGTTGACTCCAGCTCCTGCAACGAACGTCACCTTGTTTTTATGATCTTTGGCCAATGTGTTATCTGTCGCACCATTTAACTTTAAATTGTATCTTGCGAAGTCAATACCTGCCTTTGCAAAGAGTTCGATATCTTGAGTTATAAAATATCCGATCTTTGGAGTTGCCTCAACAAATGCACCCTTTCTTAATTTGAGCGCACCATTACCATTTTTATCGTTAAATTTTGTCCATTTCAGATTATATCCAAATTCTGTTTCCAATCCCAATGTCAAAGCATTTTCCAATGCAAAATCATACCCGATGAACAAAGATGGAGAAAAAGATGTCTTACTCTTTTTCAGTGACTTCCCTACAGTTTGCATATCCTGTAGTAGATCTTCAGCTTCAATATTAACCTTTATATCAAATTTTCCGAAATGCGTGGACCCACCCAATCCAACTTTGAATCCACTTGGATATTCTGCCTGTGCGAAGGAGAAGATCATTCCTGCCAACGCAATACTTAAAATTTTAACTGATTTCATAATTTCAACACAAATTAAAAAAACTATACCATTCCTTCATACTAACATAAATATCACGGAGAGCGCATACTCTAGGTAATAATATCATAAAATATACGAGATTTATGTGTGAAAAATACAACAGCTAAAATTATATAAAATTTTACAAAAAACAAATAAAACGACTTACAATCTAAATTTTCCTTCGAAAACTATGTTTGGAGACGTTTCAAACTCCGCGATTTCATCGTGAATATTGACAATCGATGTCCCCCTTTCATGATGAATCGTGTGAATTCTATTTTTATGTCCAAACGCGAAGGTCGACGCAATCGACCCACTTCCACACGCGAGTGTCCATCCAACCCCCCTCTCAAACGACCTGATATAAATATCATGGTCTAGCATTTTAATAAAATGTATATTAAAATCCGGATAAATATCTTGCAATGATTTTGCGTATTCCGTCGATATGAGTTGGAGATCGTCGATCCTGTTGTCAACGAGGCAGATCATATGCCTGTTCGATGTATCAATGAATTTGTGATCGATAATATAGTCATTTTCTATAATCCCGCTGGATGACATAATTATCTCCATAGGGAGGGGGAGTTCTATTTTCGAAGAATCACTTTTCGGGGAATATGTTCCTAAAATTTCAGTATTATTTACGATAATTTTTATAGGATTTTCAGGATGCAAAACTTGAAGGGACGCGCACAATCCATTTCCACACATCATTGCAGATGATCCATCTTGATTGTAAAAATTTATGATGTATTTGTCGTGATTTTGTTTTATATCGATTATTTGGTCGGCCCCTATCCCAAATTTTCTATCCGCTATATATCGTATAAAATTTGAGGAGTATTCTATATTTTGATTATTGAAGATGATGAAATCGTTTCCGTTCACCCCACTCTTCGTGAAATATAGGATATCGTGATGCGACATAACACACACACCCCTCACATAAAGACGAAGAGACTCACATATTGGGAGACGATCTCCCCTATATCGACACTATCATTTTGAGATAGGAATTCCACATCCTCATTATCGAGGAAATCGAGATTACGTGATTCATACGATGGATCGAGGAGGACGACGCTAAATTCCTCTTCGATAATGAATTTTTCTTCATCATCTTCGATCTTGAATTTCACGATATCGGATTTCATATGACATATCAAGGTATACGAATTTTCGAGATCCTCCCGTTTCGTAATAATACATTCCGCCTCTAAATTTTTGATACACTCGAGATTGAAGCGGTATGATAATCTATCACATTCCTCCTCATTCGCGATAATCTGAAATTTTTTGTCTAGGATCGAACTATTTATTTGAATGATCCGTGAAAATTCTGGGGTTGTTGTTACACTTTTATTTTTATCCATTTTTGAGACCTATATCTAAGATGTAATAAAATATTGATCGAAATAGCGGATACTATGAGGAGACACCACGTTATTTCAATACCAAGAAGATGAAAATGCGAGAGGATTATTGATGGGAGGGCAACGAAAATCCAAAGACATCCCGAAATACTCCACATCGTGAAATTTATGTCTCCCCCAGCCTCGATAATCCCCGCTATAACCCAGAGTGCGCCATCAAACACAAAAAATATCCAAACGAGTTTCAAAACGAAGAATGCACGTTCCAACGTCTCAGGAGATACATCAAATTTTATGAATTGATGAGTTATGAGCTCTGGGTATATATAAAATGCAAAGAATAATATACTCGCAAATATGAGATGTATGGTGAGTCCCTTGTATAGCAAGGTTTTGATCTTCTCGGATCTTGATGATCCCAAAAAATTCGAGGTCATCGCAATGATTCCCTTCTCGAGCCCGGAGGCTATGAACGAGAGACATATATTGACGTCGAAGGCCATCGTCTGAATGAGAGCAAGGGACGTATCGATTTTCGCGAGGAGATAGTATACGGAACTCCAAGCCACCATCTCGAAGGTATGCCCAACCCCTCCAGATGCCCCGAGTTTCAAGCATTCCTTCATAATGGATGGCCTAAATTTGAAGTTACACGTTCCGTATTTCTGACGGACGTCCCCCCTGAAATAAAAACATGAGAGAATGAAGATGTTCACGATCCACGAGATGACCGTTCCAATTGCAGCCCCCATACTCCCTTGAAATTGATCGATTCCGAAATATCCGAAGACGAGGATTATGTCGACGACTATATTGAAGATGTTCGAGAGGATGGCCGCAATCGTCACGGTTATTCCCCGCCCTATGGAGACGAAGAATGAGGATATCGAATATATAATCCCCGTGATGGGAGCGAACATCAAAATACACTGGAAATAAGGGATTCCCTCCTTTTGAAGGGGTTCTGGAATACAGTATTCCCCAAGAAACATGGAGGACGGTATGGAGATCACGAAGAGTGACACGGAAAACCATATCATCTGCCACACTGGAATTCCAGATTGATCATATTTCTGAGTGCCATTATAATGTCCAACGAAAGCCCCAGCGACCATCGTCGTTGAAAGCGCAATACACTGAATAATCGAACTCCACAAAAAAGCGGACGTCGCACCCGTCATCGATTCAACAGAATAATACGCAAGTATCAACTGGTCTAAAACCAACATTATGTGGGAGGAGAGCGCCGAGATCATCATCGGAAGAGATGTCTTGAAAATACCCCACAAACTCACATCGTTGAACAAATGATGACTATTATGATTCTGTTGCAAACTCACTTGAGTACCTATTCTATCGTAATTCTATAATAAATAAATTCTAAAAATAACAAACCTGAACAAAACATATATAATATAATGTCTTGCGAATTATAAAATTATATACACCTCGCATTCTATCACGAACCACCACAAAATTCAATTGAAAAGAACTTCGTCAAAACATACTCAAATTCACAACCTCATCATCACATCATAAATACTCAATCAAAACTATATCAAACCCTCGCATCCCAGAATTAACGCCTCCATATTATTATTGTATAACATAATTTATACTTTTGCAATACTTTATTATAATGCCCAGAAATTATATAAAATTTTATGGGCAAAAAAAGAATTTGTGTACAATCTTTTTTTAATGTAGGATGGAAATATCAAGTGAGTACTGGCCAGTATAAAAAACTTGATTCTTGATCAACAACAGATATATTGAATTATAAAATCTCTGTTAGGCAAGAAAAACCAACACTTTAAAACACTTTAGAAAAC
>CAMYPB010000004.1 GCA_947285985.1 uncultured Holosporaceae bacterium | reverse complement strand
TCACATCATCCCCCACAACGCAATATGTTTTTTCTTTACAACCATAAAAAAAATTATATGATCATAATAATTGGGGCATGATCTGAAGGACGTTCTAGGGATCTCATAGATTTTTCAACGAACATATTCTCTATAATGATATTCTGAGATACAAAAAAATAATCCAAACGCAATCCTTTATCTTTTTGAAACATAGAGTGTCTATAATCCCACCATGTGTAAATTTTTTCATCATTTTTACGAAAATTTGATATAGAATCTTTTAATTGATTATTTTGAATAAAATTATTCAAACATTCTCTTTCTCTTGATGTACAACAAATTTTGTCCTTCCAAGATTTTGGATCATAAACATCTTGATCTGAGAGAGCGATATTAAAATCCCCTCCTATTATAAAATTCGTCTTATTTTTTATATAATTTGATAAAACTTTCAAAAAATCCAATTTATAAAAATACGCATTGGTATTTGGTTCTTGTCCGTTTGGGACGTAGACTGACGATATATTATATCCATTTATGAGGGCCTCTATATAACGGGATTGTGGATCATCTTCAAAGACGGATGATCCGAGGGTAACGTCCTCTATCAAGTATTTTGATAGTATTGCGACGCCATTATACGTTTTTTGTCCGAATACCTCACAATTATACCCCATATCTTGAAATATAGAATTTGGGAATACTTCATTGATACATTTTATTTCTTGTAGGAGGAGGACATCTATATCGTGGTCCTTCAAAAATTTGACGATGTGTTCAATTCGAACACGTATAGAATTTACGTTCCATGAAGCTATTTTCATAAAATTTTTCATATCCTAAAAGATTTACCACATTTACATTTTGAAGATGCTGAATTATTTTTGACGATAATTTGAGCGCCCAATCCTTGTTGAAGTATAATAGATATATCATTTGTATTGGAGAGGACTTCATTTGAGACGACGAATTCTATATCATTAATATCGAATACTTCATCTGTATTTTGTTTTTCTTGCATTGATAAAACTAACATATTTCCTGCACATCCCCCCTTCCTCATATATATCCTTGGATATACATCTTGATTGTTATTCTTTGAAATTGTTTGTCTGATGAGATTCAATGCATTTTCGTCAATATTTATATTAATCACTTTTGTCCTCCGATATTTAAAATTTTCAATAAATCCGATAATTCATGTTTTGCTGCGATATGAGAGAGACTCAATTGTCCATTTGTATTTTTATTATCGAGGAGAGTCAGACCTTGTATAAACAACTCTCTAAAAATAACACGTTCTTTAAAACCGCGAGCTAATCTGAAACCTATTCTTTTTGAGAGTGCGTTTAGGATTTTTTCAAGTTCCAGACGATTTTTTGATGCGATATTCGACATTCTATTGATGAGGACTACCCAATCTATTGTCCCTTTATTTCGCATTACTTTGTTTTTCTTTTGTTCCCAGACCATTTCGGAATATGTACTTGGTTTTAATTCGGAACTACTCACTGATTCCTTCAGACGTACGAGGAGATCGAGATCTATAAAACTTTCGTTGAGGGGAGTTATCAATGTGTCAGCATATGAATGTGCGATACGCGATAGACTCGTGTCACTCCCTGGAGTATCAACTATCACGAAGTCATAATCATTATAGGAATTTATAATATTATTAAAATTTTCTGCATTTTCACGTTCCAACTCCTCAACGGAATCTTTATTACTCGAAAAAACAGGAGTATGAAATGGACACAATATCTCAGGATTCGTTTGAGATGTTCGTATTCTATTCTCAATATATCGAGAAAAAGTCCCTTGTTTCGCGTCGACATCTATCGTTCCAACCTTATAACCCTCATATAATAAACTCACAACTAAATGCATGGCTAAAGTTGATTTTCCAGTCCCCCCCTTTTGATTTCCAAAAACTATAACTTTCCGACTCATAAAAAAATATAACACAAAATGAAAATATGGATAATATGTATACTATCACCCCTCTCAACTTGAGTACATCAAAAAAATTTTAATGAGGAGTTTAAAAAGTTATGCTAAACTATACTATCATATGTATTTTTTTAGACATACGCGTAATTATGCAACAAAATTCCATAAAAATATATAAACCTGAAGATATCGTTCCTATGAGGAAGTCATGTCAACTCGCGAAAAAAGTTTTGGACCATATAGAAAATTATATTGAGGAAGGAATCTCGACAGAAGAACTCGATAAAATTTGTCATGATTTTATCATAAAAAATAACGCAATCCCAGCCCCCTTGAATTATCGAGGATTCCCAAAATCGACGTGTATATCCGTCAATCATGTCGTATGCCATGGAATTCCGGGCCCATATAAACTACGAAATGGAGATATCCTGAATATCGATATAACAGTTATTCTAGATGGATGGTTCGGGGATACGAGTCGAAGTTATGGAATCGGGAAAATAACGAATCAAGCACAAAAATTGATAGATATAACGAAAAAAGCGTTGGATATCGGAATTTCCGCGGTTAAACCACACGGATTCTTCGGGGATATAGGATATGCCATACAAAATTTCGTCGAAAAGAACGGATTTTCAGTTGTCCGAGATTATTGTGGGCACGGAATAGGACAATCCTTCCATGAAGAACCTAACGTCTTGCATTATGGAGAAAAAAATACAGGTCCCGAAATTCTTCCGGGAATGTTCTTCACAATCGAACCTATGATCAACACGGGATCCCATAAAACAAAATTACAACGCGATGGATGGACTGTCACGACAATTGATAAATCATTGTCCGCACAATTCGAACATACAATATCCGTCACGGAAAATGGAATTGAAGTATTGACATCCTAAATAAAAATGATTGTAAGATGATTATATGGATCATCTTTTTTGAGCAACATCATGATAAAAAAAATGTTGATATCGATAATATCGATCATAACATCTTGTCAGAATATAGTATATTCCCAGACGGAATACGATAGGGAATCTATAAAAGACATCGTCCATGAAATACAAAATGTTTTATCAAAATACAATGTAAATCAGGATATCAGTGTCAATCAAATATGCGCCACAATGGAAGTTATGAGACATGATTATGGACAATCCATCGATTCACCAGACAGAAAAGGAAATAGACCCCTGACAGACGCAGTTAAAAAAGGGGATATTATATCTGTTTTATCATTGTGTTTCCTTGGGGCAAAAACTGAAATACGCGATCTATCGGGAAATACTCCATTGATAAGTGCATCATCGTCCTACGGAGGAACACAGATAGCAATCTCATTGTGTTTGATGGGAGCAAACATAAATAATAAACATTCCATGAAATTTTGGCCTCCTATAATCTATGCAATCCAAAGACGAAACGCAACACTAACACAATATTTCATGGATAATAACGCGAAACTCGATATACATGATGAAGAATATCGTGCAATACTCATGAAATTGGCATCATATAAAAATGATAGCCCGAATTGTGCAACAATCATCAATATGATAGAGGAATATTGTCACGAAAAAATTCAATAGTGTTTTTAGATAAAATTTTATACAATTTACAAAACAAAAACCCCGTGGAAGCCTTGAAATACATGGGGTTTTGTATTTTTTAGATAAAATACAATATACATTTATTTTTATCACATTGTTTCACGTGAAACAATGTTCACATTTTTTGTATATCAATAAATCACATTTTCAATACTCATATTTTGCAAAAATGTTTCACGTGAAACATTTTTTCATTTTTCATACACCCTATAAAAATAATCCGTAATATATTTTGGGATTGCCGTATAAAAATATGGAGTATAAAATATCATCGTGAATTGAAATATCGTTTTTATTTATATGCTATTCGATCATAAGTTGGCTTGGAAAGATCCAAAAATTTATCGTGAAATTTATGAAAATTCAATACAATGCCCAAACGAATTTTGGCTATATCATTCTTCTAGTCTAGATTGGTTTCAAACTCCAAAAATCGCGTATGACGAGAAAAATGACACGTGGTTTCCAGACGCTTCCGCGAATATATGTCACAACTGCGTTGATCGTCATCTCAAGAATCATGCAAATAAAACTGCAATAATATGGTATGGAGATGAAATAAATCAAAGAAAAGAGTTGACATATCATGAATTATATTGTATGATTAATAGTGTGGCGTGTCATCTTTTGGATGTGGGGGTTCGCAAGGGGGATATCGTCGCGATATATATGCCCATGATTCCCGAATCGATAGCCGTTATGTTGGCGTGCGCTCGGATAGGGGCCGTTCATATGGTCGTTTTCACAGGATTTTCAAAGGACGCACTTCGTGATCGTCTTCTTGATTCAGGAGCGAGATATGTCGTCTCATGTCACATTACGCAGCATGGCGGGAAACAAATAAGTCTTTATGAAAATGTAATGCATGCCACAAAAAATCAAAGTATTCACACGATTTTTATTGACGATTTAGATTATATAAGGTATAATAAAAGTATAGAGTGTGAATATATGAATAATGTTGACCCGTTGTTTTTGATGTATACTTCTGGTTCGTCCGGAAAACCGAAGCCTATATATCACTCGTCTCTGGGTTATATGGTTTATGCTCACACGACGTGTAAGTATATTTTTGATATGAGGGAGGATGATGTTTATTTTTCGTCGTCAGACATAGGGTGGATAACAGGACATACATATATAACATATAGCCCCCTACTCCACGGTATAACGATCGTTATATTCTCAGGAAATCCAACGTACCCGAGTGCTGATCGATACTGGGACATAATAGAGAAGGAAAAAGTTTCCATATTCTACACTGCTCCAACCGCGATTCGTTCTCTCTCGATGTTTTCTGATGATTTCGTCGATACGCACGATTTATCTAGTCTGCGCGTTCTGGGAAGTGTTGGGGAACCTATAAATTATGATGCTTGGAAATGGTATTTTGAAAGGATCGGAAAAAAGAGATGTCCTATAGTTGACACGTGGTGGCAGACGGAAACGGGCGGAATCATGATATCCCCTCTGTTGAATATCGATACCCTAAAGCCTTGTTTCGCATCGAAACCATTCTTTGGAGTCGTTCCAAAAATAAGCGATGGGATGCTCTATATCGAAAAAAGTTGGCCTGCTATATGCATGAACAACAAGAAAAATCCCTTCATTTCAGGGGATAACGCGATTATAGACAAAGAGGGAGATATAAAAATCGAAGGAAGAGTTGATGATGTCATCAATATATCGGGGCATAGACTCAGTACGTCGGAAATGGAGAATTCTATAAATTCTATAAACGGGATCGTCGAATCAGCTGTCGTCGCAATCGATCATGAAATAAAAGGACAATCTGCCTTCATATATATTGTATTACACAATAAAAAATTGTATAATGATATTAGAGATGTTGTTATTAATAAAATAAAAAATGATATAGGATCAATTGCAAAACCAGATTATATAACGATAGTCGACGAACTTCCAAAAACTCGTTCCGGAAAAATTATGCGAGCAAATCTAAGGAAAATTGCAAATAATCGTAATCTAGACAATATAGATACGACGAGCGCAGTCGATCCATCTATATTCGAAAAAATATTGAAAAATGTTGAGGAAAGCATTGTGTGTCCGGACCTCTGTCGAATAAAAAATTAATCAACATGTTCAATATAAATGATGTTATAATGTCTGCAACATATATTGTAAAGGATAGGGTATAGAATTGAAAAAAAATACGAAAAACATACTTATATGGCTTGGAATCTTGATGTTTTTGTTTTTAGGAAGCAATGTTTTTGATGATAATTTTGTTAAGAAGAATAATCACGAGTTGACATATTCTAAATTTATAGAAGATGTTAAATCGGGTGATATAAAGGATGTTCTCATCAGGAACAATACATCTAAAATTGCGGGACATTTATCGAATGGAGATTTGTTCACGTGTGTGACTCCATCATACGATCCCAAGATGATGGAAACCCTAATAGAGAATCACGTGAATGTTATGGTTGATAGTGGGGAAACAGGATGGGGATTTATTATTAATATGCTCGCCCCTTGGCTCCCTATGATATTAATCATCGCGTTCCTTGCGTTTTCTTCTCGTCAAATACAAGGAGGGCGTGGGGGAACGGGAGGGCCTCTAGGTCTTGGAAAATCTAAAGCAAGGATGTTTCAAGAAAAAAATATTTCTGTGACTTTCGATGATGTTGCGGGAATTGATGAAGCAAAAGCCGAACTTGAAGAAATTGTAGATTTCTTGAAAAATCCGCAAAAATTTCAACGTTTAGGTGGAAAGATACCAAGGGGAGTCTTATTAGTTGGAGCTCCAGGAAATGGAAAAACATTGCTTGCGCGCGCGATCGCAGGTGAGGCCAAAGTCCCGTTTTTTAGTATATCGGGATCGGATTTTGTTGAGGTTTTCGTTGGGATTGGAGCGAGTCGCGTTCGTGACATGTTTGAACATGCGAAAAAAAATTCTCCTTGCATCATATTCATAGATGAGATAGATGCAGTTGGACGTCGTCGAGATTCGGGATCACGAGGAGGAGGAAATGAAGAACGCGAACAAACGTTAAACCAACTCCTCGTTGAAATGGACGGATTTGAAGAAAATCAGGGCGTTATAGTCTTAGCCGCGACAAATCGTGCAGATATCCTAGACTCCGCACTCCTACGTCCTGGACGGTTTGATAGACGCATAACAGTGCAATACCCTGACATGAATGGTCGTGAAAAAATATTGAAGGTACACGTCAAGAACGTACCTTTATCCACAGATGTTGACTTAAAAAATATAGCGCGTGGAACTCCTGGATTTTCAGGCGCGGAACTCGCGAATCTCGTGAATGAAGCCGCACTTTTGGCCGCAAAGTCGAATAAACTTTCTGTTTCCATGACAGACTTTGAGATGGCAAAAGACAAGGTTCTTATGGGATACGAAAGAAAATCCATGATAATGACAGAGGACGAGAAAAAATCGACCGCATACCATGAGGCAGGTCACGCGTTAGTCGCTCTCATTGTTCCGTCTTCCGACCCAATTCACAAGGTAACAATTATTCCGCGAGGTGGAGCTTTGGGAATGGTCATGAGACTTCCTGAAAAAGATAAAATTTCTGTATCTCGTGAAGAACTTCTCTCCGATATAAAAGTTGCCATGGGAGGGCGTGTCGCAGAGGAATTAATCTTTGGATATGACAAGGTTACGACAGGTGCATCTCAAGATATAAAAAGCGCGACAAATATTGCGAAAAATATGATAATTAATTGGGGTATGAGCGATAAACTAGGATTCAGAAATTTTTATGGATCTGGGCAGGATGGTTTTTTCATGGAGGCGAGTGACAATATATCTCAAAAGACATCTGAAATTATTGATAAAGAGATCAATGATATATTGACAAAATGTTACGATGAGGTTGTTGAGATAGTGAAAAATAATCGTAAAAAATTAGATGATATTGTCGAAAATCTTATGCTTTATGAAACATTAACCGGAGATGAAGTACGTCGTATTTTTAATGGAGAAAAAATCATTAAGTCCGAGAACGATGATGACAATAAATCTTCTTCCGAATTTTTATTAGGGGGCCTACCTAATTCTGAAATTTCAAAAAATTAATGTAAAATTTTGGATTGTTCACACTCAGTTATCGGAATTAGACGAGAGTGTGAACAATTTTTGTATATATAAAATGATATATCAATTGTAAACTATAAATATATCTTATTTTTCAACATACTTATTCACACACAATACTTTATTTTAACTGTTTTTTAATTTTCACTTGATTTTTGGAATAAATTATAGCATCATAAGTATATCGTGTAATTTTCGGAAGGTCTTGATAATATGTCTTATTTTTCTATAGGTCGAAATGAAGTACAAAATCTTGTAAATAAGAAGCGTGAACTTCTCGAAAAGATTGACTCTGTGAAGAATACGAGATCTGGAAATGTGCAAGATTTTAGAACGATACTCCTTGAAAAAGAAGTTAAAAACATAACGAATCGCTTGGAAGTATTGAGATTCTTGTCGCCCGCACACGACGATAATCAAAATAACCCTGCATAATTGTTGTTGAGTATTGAGAAGAATTGTTGTATACTTATATTGAGATATAGTTGTGGTTTTGTGTTTAATATATGTAATATACTGTGCTTTATAATGAAAAATTTGAGTGACTACCTATCGCAATCTCCCATGATGAAATCGAGGGATCCAAGGATCGAGGTTACATTCGCGAAATCTTCTCCTATTAAAAGTTCTTGAAGCATTTGAATTATTGCGAAACTAGGAGAACGTACACGAAGTCTCGAGGGTTTGAATTCGTTTTCGTCGTCTACGTAGACGTATATCCCCAATTCACCACGAGAAGACTCAACGGATTTGTATGACATGGAGTTCGATGGGATTGACATACCTGATACAAAGAAATTTGTATAGAGAAGCTCTTGAAATTTGTTGTTTATCTTTTCCTTATTGCTTATCAGGGACAACACGGAATAACTTGAGATATTGTCATCATCAGGAATTTGATTTATACATTGCTTTATTATACTAATACTTTGTTTTATTTCAAGATATCGAATGAAAATGCGAGCATAACAATCCCCTTCATTCAACAAAATTGTGTCAAATTGTATATTATTATACATTGCATAAGGAAAAATTTTACGTATATCATATTCCAGGCCAGATGCACGCGCGTTCGCACCTGTTATTCCGTATTTTATGGCCATATCCTTTGATATAATCCCAATGCCTTGCGTTCGTTTTTTAAATATCCGATTATCAAGTGCGAGTTTCTCAACGATATCAAGATAATTTTTCATTCCGTCAAGGAACTCTCGAATTTGAAAAAATGTTTCACGTGAAACATTTTGAAAAACTCCCCCAGGAATATAATATGTGAGGTGCATACGCGCGCCCGTTGTCATCTCAAAAATTTTCATGATTTTCTCGCGCTCCTCAATACTATACAACAAAAGACTCAGACATCCCATATCATACGTCCCAGATCCAATTCCCATAAGATGACTAGAAATTCGCATCAATTCGTCGAAAATTGTTCGTATATATAATGCACGCTCTGGTGGAATAATTTTGAGTATTTCTTCTATTGCGAGAATATACGCATGTTCCATATGAAGAGGAGCGAGATAATCCACCCTGTCTAAAACGGGAATAATCGAGAGGAATTTCAAATCCTCACACATCCTCTCAACTCCCCTGTGTAAATATCCTATATCAGGATTGCAACTCAAAACCCTCTCTCCAGACATATGAAGTATGAGTCTCAAAACTCCGTGTGTCGAAGGATGATGAGGACCAAAATTCAAAATGTATGAATTTCCATCAATAAAAGACATTTATAATTTTCTTAAAATCTTTTCAATGTGATCAGAATACTCTATTGAATCGTCAATTTTAAACATAACCTCCGGAATAAAACGCATCCTCATTTTCTTTGCGATAGTATTCTTGAAGAAATGAGTTTGCAATGTCAAAAATTCCAATGTCTCATTTTTATTGTTTCCACAAAGAGGCATGAAATAGACCTTCACATTTCGAAGATCTGGAGAAACATCGACGTATGTTATCGTTATGGGAGATGGGATGGACGATATAAAATTTCCATCTTTATCCTTGACGATTGGAAAATCCCCCCTAGAAATCGCCATTGAAAAACACTCTCGAATTTGAGTCGCGATTTTATCGTTCCTTCGAGAGACCACTTTCCTCTTATTTTGTTGTGGTATAAATAAATTCAAATTATCCATAAATTCGTCTCACAAATATCATTCATAACAATAATAATATATCATATCCTAACTGAAAATCTTCTTAAACCAACTTTTTTTCTCGGGCTTCTCCTCAATAATCTCCTCATGTTTTGGCATATCATTATTTTGGATTATTGGAGGAATATTTAAATTCTGTTTATTTTCATTATGAATATTTCGTTTCTTATTATTATTCGTATTCTTATGAGGTTTATTATTTTTAGTATCTTTCGATAATGTCGAAGGAGAAGTATTATCCTCATATTTCTTTTTCTCCTGTTTTATTGTATTATTCTTATTATGAGGTCTAATCTTCTGATTATTATTATGTTTCTTTAATAATTGGGTCCCCTCCCTATTATCATCAATATTTTCTATTATTATGTCCTTAGTATCAACAATTATTATATCATTTTTTTTATTATTGTTGTTATTCTTTTTTTTATGGACATTCTTCTTCGAAGTTGCGGATATAGGATGTATTTTATTCTTATCTACTATTATATCGTCACTATCATTCTGCGATTTGGAATTCTTCTTGGATTCTTCTATTATATTATTATTAGTATTCTTGTTGTTATTATTATCGATGTTAAGAGTATTATCATCCTTATACTCCGTGATAATAATATTACATTGATCCGGTTTAAATGATGCGTTCCTTTGTATTTCAATGGAGGTCTGATATTTATTTTCTATATCAATCAATGTCTTTCTTTTATTGTTGAGGATGAAGAGATCGACCCCATCAGAAACTTCAACGACGATAGACCTCGCATTCTCCATAATAACGAAATTTTCGATCTGACGAATAATCGACATACCAACAGACTCGTTCGATATTATACGACCCGACCCCCCGCAATGAGGACATACAACGAAATTCGAATCGGAGAGACTTGGTCTGAGTCTCTGTCTCGAAAGTTCGAGGAGTCCAAATTGACTGATCTTCCCAATCTGAATATTTGAACTATCCTCTTTCGTGACATCCTTAAACTTCTTCTCAACTTTCAAGATAGACTTCGGATCAATCATATCGATGAAATCAATGACAATCAATCCCCCAATATCCCGTAATTTTATTTGACGTGCAATTTCAATGGAGGCCTCTAAATTCGTGCGTAGGGCCGTTGTATCGATATCTTTGTCCTGCTTCGTCTTCCCAGAATTGACGTCGATTGAAGTCAAAGCTTCCGTCGTATTGATGACAATCGAACCCCCAGATGGAAGAAAAACAGTCGTATCAATAATCTCGCGTATCTTCTCTTCAACTCCATACCTATTGAAAATAGGAATATCTCCCTCTTTATAGAGTTCTATCTTTTTGACATGACTCGGAGTGAACAACTTCATGAAAGTTCGTGCCTCTTTATAGGCCTCCTGTCCATGAATAACAATATTCTCCATCGTCCTCTTATAAATATCTCGAATCGTACGTTTGATTATATTCCCTTCCTCATAGATGAGACATGGATCCTTGATACTCTCCCTCTTCGTATTGATATCATTCCAGAGTCTCATGAGATAATCATAATCCCTCTTTATCTCCTGCTTCCTTCTATTCTCTCCGGCCGTCCGTATGATAATCCCGAGACCTTCTGGAACATCGAAAGACTGAACGATATCTCGAAGTCTATCCTTCTCAGATGTCTCAATCTTCTTCGATATTCCCCCCGATTTTCCGTATTCATTTGAGAGGAGAACACAATATCTCCCAACGAGACTTATATACGTTGAAAAAGCCGCACATTTATTCCCCCGTTTTTCACGGATCGCTTGAACAAGGAGAATCTGATTGTGTTTAATAACATCCTGAATTTTAAGATTATTTTTATTCTGATCATCAACGATATCCTTGGACTTATTGACATTCTTGAAATATGAGTGCTGTATTTCGGAGAATGGAAGAAATCCGTGCTTGTCATCTCCATAATCTATGAAGGCAGCCTGAAGAGAGGGCTCGATCCTCATGACACGAGCAATATATATATTCCCCTTTATCGTACGCTTATTTATATATTCAGCCTCAAAATTCGATAATTTCCCCTCATCGTCTATAACGGCTATCCTTATCTCATCATCATAATGCGCATCTATCAACAATCTCTCAGCCATATCTAATATTATTCTCTCCAAGTATTTTAAAATTTATTATATTTTTATATATTTTCAAAAAACATCCACAAAAACGTTCTATATAAATAATAAACCAAACTATCATACGTCCATTCTATCACAGACTCCAAGAATTATGAAATGAAAGTCATGCCCTATTTCCATAATTTGGCATAAAAATGGGGTTATTATATAAAATTTTATTCAATTTCGCCACAATTTGATCTATAAACCGCCTTTTATAAACAAAATTATAAAAATGTTTCACGTGAAACAATGTGAATGTTCGGCAAAATAATGTTACACGTTTCAAAGATAATACATCCACATCTTCATAATCTTGAAATTTGTTATACGTCTCCATCCCATAAACAAAATTATAAAAATGTTTCACGTGAAACAATGTGAATGTTCGGCAAAATAATGTTATAATCTTGTTTGTGTGGTGTTATTTTGGATTCATCATAAATTTTATGATAAGTGCACTTAAAAAGATAATAATTTGTTTTTTATTTATGACAAATGCAACATATTCTGAATCAATTATCATGGACGATGAATCTGAAACGTTCATAACGGGCATTGTGAACGACATCAAGGATGCGATGAAAGTCACGAAGCGTATAGATATTTATATATCGGACAGTCATATTGTGAATGCATCTGCGACGATCAATGGGAACATAATCATAAACGTTGGATTGATCATGAAATGTTCGAATGTGAAGGAATTGATTGCGGTTTTATCCCATGAGATTGGTCATATTTCTGGGAGTCACATCATCAAATTTCTATCGGAGAGTGGGAATTTTCAGAGGTCTGGACTCATTCCGATTCTCGTTGGAACGATAACATCGATTATTTCGATGAATCCATCTCCCTTCATATTTGGGATTGCGGGGGGAGGACATGTCTCCCAAAGACTCGCCCTCGCGAAATTGAGGAATATCGAGAATATGGCGGACACATCCTCTATAGAAGCGATCAAAAAATTGGGGTGGCCTGTCATCGATGGATTCGTGAGTATACACGAAAAACTCGCGGAATCCCCCGAAATAAATAACAATTATATGTCGACTCACCCTTCCTCTGAGGATCGTATCTCGAAATTCAAGGACTATCAAAATTCCATGAAAAATGTGAAATACTCCCCTGAGAAAGTTGCATTTATCGAAAAATTAGAGAAAAATTTTCAGAAAATAAAAAATAAAATACGAGCTCTCGCGTATCCTCCTGAGAACACTATCTCTCTCTTGAAGAATGATGATTATGCGAGGAGTATTGCGTATTATAGGAATCATGAGTACGGAAAATCTTTGGAGCTCATCGATAGATTGTTGTCGAAGAGTCCGCATAATCCATACTACACTGAAATAAAATCCATGATCTTGACAAATCAAAAGAAATTGGAGGAGGCCGTTCGTATATCTTTGGAAGCCCTCGAGAACAATCGAAAACTCATATGTCGCGATCTCTCGATAATCTGTGCGCATTCTGCATCTGAATTGAATCAGAATAACAATAATATCGAAAAAATAATACAATTTTTAAAAAAATTGTTACTTCGCTATAAGGACGACGCAACGATATACGATATGCTGGGAAAGATGTATACAATTCAGGGGAAAAACGAGAATGCGAGTCTTTGCAGTGCGAATATATCGTTTATTATGGGGGATTTGAAGAGTGCAAAAATCCATGCGGAACGTGCCTTAAAATCGAAGGACAAAGCTATTAAAAATCAGGCCCTCGATATTTTGAATGCAATAAAAAACTAGGTTATTTCAAAATTTCGTATATAATATGAAAAATAATATTTGATAAATGATATGTTTTTAGGAAAATGTTATCTACTATAGAAATAATTTTATTATCTTTTCCCCTTATTTTTGTTTTGTTGTCGATTGCTTTCGTTCCGTTGTTATCCCCTAAAATTTGGCATAAATTTGAGAAGGAGATATTATTCACAACATCAATAATTTCGATTATTTTCACGTATAGTTTTATAGAGTCGTCTAGTGAATTGTTATACGAAACATTATTCCACGATTATATACCTTTTATTATAATGTTATTCACGTTATTCACGTTGAGTTGTGGTATACACATAAAAATAGATGCGAATTCTTCGACATTCAATAATATTATATTCCTATCGATTTGCAGTTTATTTGCGTCATTCATTGGGACGACGGGCGCATCGATGTTATTCATACGTCCCTTCCTAAAGATGAACGAGGATAGAATATATAAATCGCATCTCGTTATATTCTTTATATTCCTCGTCTCGAATATAGGGGGTCTTTTGACTCCCCTTGGAGATCCCCCTCTTCTCCTTGGATATCTTCATGGAATCGAATTTTCGTGGTTCATAAGATCATTATCTCCAGGATGGTTTATATACATTATATCATGTCTTTCTGTCCTCTATATTATAGATTCCATAATCCTTCGGAAAGAAAGAAAAATATTCGATAATAATCATGGATTTAAATGTAGTATAAAAGGAATACATAACATAATCCTCATATTATTCACCGTGTTTATAGTCTTCACGAATTCAGAATATTCATTATTCCTCTTCAATTTTGAAATAAGTTTTAGTACAATAAAGAATATAATATTGTTATCGTTCTGTTTGATTTCCTTTATAAAGAGTAAGAATAATAAGGAACATATAGATTTCAGTCCTTTTTCAGAGGTCGCAAGAACATTCCTCGTTATATTCATAGTTATAGCCCCCGTTATTTTTATATTAAATGAAAATTCTGAAGATATACATCATTTTATTGTCGATCTATCTAAAGGACATAGTATTTCAAATATTTATTTCTGGATGTGTGGAATGGCATCATCCTTCCTGGATAACGCCCCTTCATATCTCCTCTTCTTCAATATAGCAGGAGGAAATCCCCAAGAATTAATGTATGTCCAAAAAGATATACTCGTCGCAATATCAATAAGTTCCGTCGTGATGGGATCCATGACATATATAGGAAACGCCCCAAATATGATGGTCAGATCTATATCAGAAAAAAAAGGAATAAAAATGCCCTCTTTTATTGGATATATCATGTGGTCCGCCCTAATAATACTTCCCATTAGTATTATAATTAATATTTTTATTATACAATAAAAATATTAAGATTTTATATAATTTTAATGTATTATTTATGATATACAAAATATTGTTAGAAGCTATTTCTTGATTTATTGAAAAAAATATGCTACAATACACATTGTTTTTTATTGATATCACTTGGGTACTTTATAAAAATGAAAGATCATGATATGTTTAGTGTTGGGTCGTGGGTTGTTTATCCTTCTCATGGCGTTGGAAAACTAGATGGTATAGAAGAATTCGAAGTCGCGGGTGAGACAATAAAATTTTTCATCATCAGTTTCCAAAAGACGAATCTAACATTGAAAGTTCCTATCAAAAAGGCTTTGGAATCAGGTCTTCGAAAAATCCTCACGCACGAACAAATGGAAAGCGCCTTGGAAGTTTTATCTCAAAAATCCAAGAAAAAACGTATAATGTGGAGTAAACGCGCGCAGGAATACGAAAATAAAATAAATTCAGGAGATCCTTCGTCCATCGCGGAAGTCCTAAGAGAATTATACAAAGAAGGAGGAGACGCACTCCAATCCTTCAGTGAACGTCAGATATTCCAAAATGCAATGGATAGACTATCAAGAGAATTGGCCGTCCTCGAAAATATCGATGAAGAATCAGCCGTCCAAAAATTAGAGAAAATTTTACAAGCAGCTTGATTTTTGTGTAGTATATACTTATAAACAATTTTCATAAAAATGCTTGTGTCTTTCATACGTCTCTTTTTTGTTTTTTTGTTTGTTTTGTATTCGCAAAATATTGCATTTTCAGAAATTTTTATGGATGCAGATTCCATATCATACGATTCAGAAAACGATATAATTTCGGCCTCTGGAAATGTCGTCGTCACGCAGATTATTTCACAAAACAAAAAACGTGTCTTAAATACAAATAAAATTCAATATAATAGAAAAACAAGGCAAATCAATCTGACAGGAAATTCGAAGATAAAAGAATACACAGGAGATGTGATATCTGGATCGGATATTGAGATAGATGAAGATTTCAAAAAAGGTATCATAAATTCAATGAAAATTGTTTTCAATGATAAATCCCATGTACACGCAAAAACCGCGAAAAAAAACGGAAATATTTTTACATTTGAAAATGCGAGTTATTCTCCATGCTATGAAAATGAGAAGTGTAGTCATACGTTGTGGGATTTATTGGCAGACGACGTTATATACGACGACAAGAAAAAAACATTCACGTATAGACACGTTAGATTTCGAATAAAAGGACATTCTATCCTTTATTTTCCGTATTTCAGTCATCCTTCCTTCACGATAAAACGAACAACAGGATTCCTAACTCCTATCATAAGTTCGAATAATGACACAGGAAAAATAATTGGAATTCCTTATTATATGGTCCTTGGAAATGATCGTGACCTAAAAATTACACCTTTTATTATGTTTCGAAATAGAGGACTATTATCGAGTGAGTATAGACAACTCTTTTATAACGGAGATCTCTTTATTGGAGGAAGTATACTTTCAAGATCAAAAAATAAAAATATCCATATCGCAGAACAACATAATAGATGGCACACGGATATCTCGTGGAAATCCTATAATCTCGACAATAAACAACTCTTTATACGTCTAAATAGAGTCAGTGATATGACGTATCTCTCGAAATATCCAGTCGATCGAAATCACAATAAAGGATCAATCGTCTCAAAAAAATCCACAGAATCCAAAATAGTTTTCGATAAATTTGATGATAATTATTTCATGACTCTGTCAGGCCACGTCTTTCAAACAACAAATCATGATGCAGACCCTAAAATTTTTCCATCCTTCAAATTCAATAAAAAACAAACGAACGTATTAGATGGTATTTTATATTTCGATAACAAAACAACATATCTCAACAGAAAAAACAATGAGATAGAAAATCAAAATATCTATACAAAAAATATGCTCCACACAAACAATAAATTGTCGTGGAATAGAAATATAATAAAATACCACTCTATATTTGATATATATTCATCTCTTGGATGCGATATATATTATCACAACAATAAACATAATAATAACAAACAAAAAAATCTGATGGCCCCTATCATTGAGAATAGTCTATCCTGGAAGATGCCTTTCAAAGCCAAAACAATTTTTCATAACAAAAAATGTATCGTCTCCCCGAAAATTTCGTTCACGAGTGTTATGACCTCACACGACAAAAAATATAGCCTCATAAATGAAGATTCAATTTTCGATAATTTTGATGATCTCAAAATATTCTCTATGAATCGCTACGGAAATATGGACAGGATAGATAATTCCGATAGGATTTCTATAGGCCTCGAAAACGAAGTATACGATAAAAAAAGACGAAATATAAACTTCTTCATAGGAAGGAGCATAACCCTCAAAAATCGAAATATAGATATCCGCGAAAAAAAATCCTCAGAAAATGTCGCGAGAATAATCTGGCAACCCTCAGATTCCATCACATTTCGTTCGCGATCCATCGGAATTCCATACCTCGAAAAAGTGAGTATGTTCGAAATGGGATCCTCCCTCAAAATACACAATATAATATTAGACGGTGCATACTTCTTCGATAAAAGAAAAAATAAAATATTGAAAAATATGAATGACACATCACTCCTCGGAATCTCAATTGGATACAACTTAAATCAAAACTGGAACATAATAACCTCAACTGTCTTCGATATGAAAAATAAACACGCAAATAGAAATATAACCCGTGGATTATTTTTGAAGTATAAAAACGAATGCCTGGAATTCGCATGCGGAATATACAAATCAAAATATCACGACCAGGATATAAAACCAAAAAGTGGATTCTCCCTCTCTTTCAACCTCAAAAATATAGGAGGTATCTCTGAATCAGAAAACAAATATATCTATAACTCTATAATTTCACATTAAAAATAATATTGACAATATTATAAAATGTGGTATAATAAGAAATTATTGGAGGATAGTTTAGCGGTAGAACGTCCGGCTCTGGACCGGTCAACCTTGGTTCGAATCCAGGTCCTCCAGCCATCTTTTTTATGTCATATTGAATCCTATTTCATAGATCTTCTCTTCGCATTGTTTCGTTTTTATTGGATTTGCGATAATTTGTATGGTCGTTCTATGATCATTCAGGAAATGATCTATCTGTTTTTTATTGACCCTCTCATTTTTAACGAGATTTTTTATCATGTTCAGTTGTGATATACCATCGTTTTGCACGACGATATCGTGGATGATATTATGATGCTCTTCCATTGGGTTATCGTCATCATTTTTATCATTGTCGTTGACATACGAATATTCAAGGATATTATCTTTCCCATTTAATTTTTTTATAATATCAGGATTAGAAAATGTTTTGGCCTCTATTTTTATGATCCTTTCATCTCTCGATATAGAAAATTCGAGCTTCGTTATTTTGTAGGGCGTACCTTTAAAATTTATCCATGATGATGTCTTGAGGATACTCGTCTCCAAAGAGAAGGGTACACCAAATTTCAATATACTATCCCTCATGGAAAATAATAGATAACTTGTTATCATTTTTGTCGTATACTCTAAAATTTCGTCCGCTTTTTTATTATGTCTGAAAAATGATGTATCCGTTGGATTTTCTAGATATTCGTATATATTTCCGAGATTTATGTTGATATCCTTTGATATACCAACATTTTGGTTGTCGAGAAAAGGATTCCTAAATTTTGATACAATTTTCTCACGACGATATTGATCGTATTCATAGCATATGGATAATAGACAATCGTATCGCCTATAATTCACATTATAATCCTTTGAAATCGGGATTATTTTGTCTCCGAAATTTTTATCGTGTATATCATGTTGTATAGACAACCTCGATCTCCCAACATAATATCTAGAACGCAGAGAATTCGAATTATGACGGGATACACGATCTCCAAAACATGGCCATGATTCTTCGAACGATTTGGGAGTAATCGTCGATATATACCCACCTTGAAATTTATTACGTATTATATTCGAGATCTCAAACTCACCCTCAACCTTCGAAATCCAGGAACATGTTATATTGAGATTTATCTCGCGGATAGAACGTCGATTATCCCTAACAATAGAAAGACTATCCTTCAAAATAAAATCATCAATATTAAAGATATTATCAAGGTGCTGTATTATGGAGTTATTTTGATATACGTCGAGAAACCTCTCATAATCCAATACCTCAAAATTCATGATCCTCGTATTTTCATCATTATTCATCCCATATGTATACCTCGTGATATTATTCTCGAGATACAATGTTATTATATTATTATCACCACATTTTTCGATCTTTTGTATGGAACCCTTGAAAAATATAGTATCGTCATTCATCATGATCTCTATATGCGAGATAATATTATCTTGAAAATCGATGACATTCTCATCATCAATGATCACAGAAATATTTGAGGATGGCCTATTATTCTCGGATTCCTCGATATTGAGGGATTGCAAGACGATAGGAAGTCTCCCCCCATCTTTATATCTCACAAATGCATTGAGTTTTATATTATTCATTTTTATTTTCTCCATTTAAAAAAAATTATATATAAACCCAATATAACACGGATATATGAACATCATGACATTTCGTACACAACTTTTTTTCAGATTGTTATGTATTCCGCACAAAAAAAGACGATCAATAAAACATGACCGTCCATTTTTGAATAGAAAAATTTTTTGGATAGAAAAATTTTCTAAAAAAGTACTATACAAATTATCATTAGTGTGTTAGAATAATTATTGTAATCCTCCATTTGAAATAATAATGTTGTTGAATTTATCGGACTCGTTGTTATGTAGGGGGTTTATTGTTTTACCTCAATTGATATCTTTGTATCATCACTTTCAGGTAATGTATGATAATCATCACTTTCAGGATTCCAGTTCACAATTTTATTGAGAGTTTTGTATATGTTACTTTCTTTAGCTTCAAGAGAATGCAAGTCGTTCTTTATTGCTGCAAACATTTTTTCGGTTGCTTCATCACCCTTCATCATAGTGTGCAATTGATTCAAGTGATCAGCCATATGATTAGCTTTATTTTTATGAATTATATCCATAATATTCCGAAGATCTGATTGTAATTGCCCGATCCCTTCAATTAAATCTTGATTTTTCTCTTGCAATTCTGTGATTAAATCTTGATTTATTTCTAATGCATTGACTTTACTATAAATTTCTCTCAAGCCTTGAGCGATATTGTGCGTTTCGTCTGGAAATCCCTGATCCTTTGGTTTTCCATTCTCAATCGTCGTTTTTTTGAAATCATTAGTATTTCCTAAGAAATTCATAATATAGTGTTCGTTATGGGAAGTATTTGCCCCCCCCCCCCCTAAAGAATAGGAGAACGAATTACTTGATAATAATGGAGTTATAACTAATGCAAAAAATTTTGTGTATCTCTTCATAAAATCCTCCATAAAAAATACACCGTATTGAACATCATCAAGAACATGCTATCAAAGAATACTTAAAAATTTGTTAATGCGTTTTTGAGGAGAAAAATTTTTATGTGAAAAACTTGTGGAAAAATTCGACGCCCAATACCTCACAAAACGCATTTTGAAAATAATTTTATAAAAACACAAAAATATTGTAGAATGTGAGATAGACTGAAATTTTTTGTGGGACAATAATACGGATATTCTGTTGTAGATTCCGTATAATTTTTGATTTTTTATGTTTATAAAGAAGTTTTTAAATCTTCCTTTCTTTGTTTTGACATTGTTTTTGTGTACATTATTTTTTGGGGATTATGTTGATATATCCATCAAGCAGAATCTTCTCGCGATGAGTTTATTCTTGAAGGAGGTCATCGTTTTCGTTCTCCCGATTGTTATATTCTCGTTCGTTTTGGGGGGAATCCTGAATTTGAAGGGTGAATCATTGAAGGTCATCATGATATTCGTCCCTCTTGTTTGTATATCAAATTTTTCGGGATTTTGGACGTCGTATATTTTCGCGTCTCCCCTCTTGAAATCTGGGATTGTCTCAATTTCAAAACTTGAACCTCAAATAACATTATCCCCATCGTGGATCATAAAAATTCCGACATTCATCAAGAATGATATCGCTCTTTTGATGGGAATCGTCATAGGACTCATTGGGACATTTGGAAAGATAAAATTTATACAAAATATTGGAGATAAATTATCATATTTTGCAAATTTCATACTAAAGAAAATTTTATGTCCTATTCTTCCGATATTCGTTTTGGGATTCATCATAAAGATGCAACATGAAAAAACACTCACTCTCATCATGAAGGAATACGCATTGTTATTGGGGATCGTTGCGTTCCTCGCGTATGGGTATATGTTTACGATCATGTTTTTCCTATCGAATCACAATCTCAAAAATACACTACAAAAATTCAAAAATTTATTACCGAGTGTTTTGATAGGATTGTTTAGTATGTCGAGTGCGGCCGCGATTCCCTCAACGATTCAAGGGAGTGAAAAAAATTTAGAAGACAAAAATATAGCGCGCTTTATTATTCCTGCAACCGCGAATATGCACCTTCTTGGAGATTGTTTCGCGATCCCGATCATAGGACTCGCCCTCATGATTTCTTTTGGATATCCCCTTCCGTCATTTTCTGAATATCTGATATTCACGTTTTATGGGGTCCTCGCGAAATTTGCGTCCGCTGGAATTCCGGGGGGAAGCGCATTGATATTCGTTCCAATCTTCGAAAATGTCTTCGGATTTTCCGCACAAATGTTGACGGCCATAACCGCGATATACGTCCTCTTCGATCCAATCGCAACATCATCAAATGTCTTCGGACACGGAATGTTCGCGATACTTTTTGAAAAAATTTATAAAAAATTATTCAAAAAATAAAAATAAAATCCTAGATATTTCATTTATCTGGGATTTTAAATTGTTTTGTCTAGATATTGCATAAAATATCACATGAAATTACAACAAACACTCGGGAAATTTATTGCAAATTGTCCGGAAAACAACGGAAATTTTTATTTATTTATCGAAAATAAGAGTAAGATGTGCATAAAAAAATACCCACAATAAAATATTGCAGGTATTTTAGGAAAATTATTTACGTTTAAAGATATTATTTCCTTCGTCGAGAGCTGAGATATACATTGAGTCTATTGAGAGGCCTTTATCATCCTTATAGAACATAACATATTCTTTTCGATCGAAATAGTTCAGGCATAAATCTGGGGCTTCGAACGAGAATATATTTGCGATGACATGATCGAGTTTCGCGCGACGAATTCCATTGTCTATGACGAGTTGATCATTTTCGATGGAAACTTTCATATCCCCGTATATATCGCTTGAATATACTCCTGTATAATTTTCCATTTTTTCAGAAGATCCCATATTTTTTTCGATGAATTCTTTGTGTAATCTTGATTTATACTCATTATTTTTTTCATTGTGTAATACTTCTTCATGGACCCAATCGACCTTTGAAAAATCGAAACACATATCCAGGAATTGATCACTCATGAGTTCCGCGAATAATGTTTGGGATGTCCCCCCAAAATTACACAATATTCCGATCGCGAAATTTTCGGATGGAATACACGCGAAAAACGTTCCAGATCCGTATATTCCTCCCATATGGAACATTATATGTCTTTTATTTTTCCCATTATCTCCATAATCCGCCGTGAAAAATCCCATACCATAATGAATATCTGAGATCCTTTTCTTTGGGAATATGAGATTGTCGTCCTTCAATTCTTTGACTTCTATAATATTTGATGTTAATTCATCGAAATTTTCAGGAGAAATAATCTGCGTTCCTTTGTATGAACCTTTCGAAAGGATCATTTGTATCCATGTTCCGAGATCTTCTATAGACATTGCAACGGACGAAGTCGCGGGTAATTTTTGATAGTAGTCATTTAATTCGAGGATATTGACATTTCCCTCATATCCCGACATATTCCTCGAAATCTTCTTTGAGTTATGATTAAATATAGACACAATAAAATCCCGACATGCACTAAAAAATCCAAGTTTTTCCATGTCATATGAAAATCGAGAGCATCTATATTTCAAATAATCAAAGAATCCTCTCTCATACATAAGGGGGATAGCACTCGAATGATTCAAATTGAGTTTTGAGAAGATATATTTTTGGGCGAGATCCTCATATTTGAGACCAGAGGCCTTCTCAAAGACATCCCCCGAAATTCCGAATATAATATTTTGATATCCGTATTTCGTTCTAAAACCCTTGATTTTTTTGATATACCTTAGAGAATTGACGATTTTTTCCTTAGGGTATCCCGCACTCCACAACGAATCCCCAGAAAAATGACGGATTCCCGTTCTATGAGACAAGAGATCACGAATCGTACATTCAGACGATATATGTTCGTTTCCTATGAAAAAATCCGGAATATAACTCCTAACTTTATCATCAAATTTTATGATTCCATCCTGAACGAGAGAGGCCGCGATAAACCCCGTTATATTCTTCGTGAGGGAAGACAAAGGAAACAAAGTATCCCTCGAAATATCATCCGAATTTTTATTGTCTGGATCATTCTTTTTGATTATCCTCTTGTTTTTCTCGGACATCTTGAAGTTTCCCTCAGTTTTCCCAAAACATCCCATATGAATAATCCTGTCATTTCGAACGACTATAAACGCACATCCCGGAATATTCAATTCTCTCATCGCGTTTAAAATAATGGGTTCTAGATCCTGAGCGGATTTCTTCAACTTCTCGTCTGAAATCTCTCCAAAACACACACTCGAAAATACGTATGTCAGGAAAAATATGCATTTTAAGAAATTTTTTCGAAAATTTTTGAACATTTTTCCAAATCTTAATGTTTTATTAACTATTAAATAGTATACCTTTTATAAGGGGATCTTGAAAAATATTTTTTAAATCTGGGAGGTTCAAAATGTTTATCAACGGGGTGAAGGTCACGCTCATCATATGTCTCACGATCGTTGTGACGTGTGTTCTTTGTATATCATATTCCGAGTATCTAAACAGATATTCGATCATATCAACAAACGACAACAATGTCTATATATTCGATAAGAAAAGCACAATAATGAATAGGTGTAATCAAAATGGATGTGAGGTTATCGAAACAAAATTACCCTCAACTTCAAATACATCCAATTCGAATACTTTCTTAAATCCAAGTAAACTATTCGATAAAAATCACCCAATGACATCTGATGTTGTCGTCTCCGCAAAACCCGAAAATCAACAACAAAATAATAATACTCCAAATAATGATAATACTCAAAACAATAACAATAATAATGTTATTAATAACGATAATAATAATAATCAAAACAATCCTCCAGAAAATAAAAATAATTCAAATCCTCCTTCCAATCAAAAAAAATAACTCTCTTATAAATCCCACTATAGATTTTTTCACATAGTGGGATTTTTATTCAAAATTGTGAAAAAATTATGGATAAAGCGAATATATGAAATTTATATGACATTTTTGGAAAATTATAAAAAAATCCCTCACAATAAAAAATCAAACCTAAAAAAATCTGGAAGTATTTTATTATATCTGATAACATTCAGAAAAATTTTATGATATTTTATGACTTATTTTTATAGATTAGATGCCATATCAAGATATTCATGAATCCATAATAAAATCAAGTTTCTCCATGCCGATTGCATTTGCAACGTGGATTTTTTCTGGGGAAAATGTTTTCATGTCTGATATGATGAGGGAAATCATTGAGGCTCCGGAAAATATTATGGATTCATACGAGTTTGTCGTATGCATGAGACGAATGTTTGGAAATTTCTTGAAAATTGCGGTCGACAAAGTCAATGATATGGTTTTCGAGTATAAAACGGATATAACAGCACGTTTCGGGAAAAAATATAACGCAACATTGAAATATGATCCGAAAAACAACGTTTATATACTATTCTTCATCAGTATATCTCAAAATAATAGTTCAACTATCCAAGAAAATCCTGAGAATATTGAGTATAAGCAACTATTGACTATCTTGGATACTATCCCTATATATATATGGAAAAGGGATAAGGATCTTCGTATAACATACTGCAACAAACGATATGCCGATGCGATAGAGAGTACGACTCAGAAAGTTATAGAAGAAAATCTGTCACTCTTCGACGATTCGTCGTATAACTCCGACAAAAAAGCACACCTCGAAAAAACGGCCCTCATTTCTGGACGTTCTCAAAAGGGAAAGGAATATACTGTTATCAATGGAAATCGACATCTCTTGGAAGTCATCGAATATCCGTATAACGGTCGAAATATTGCGTTTGGGTGCGCGATAGACATAACCGAGAAAGAAGAACTCGAAAAATCATTGAAAAATCACAAAAAACAAACGGATGACACTTTAAACCATATTTCCGTTCCGATTATTATATTCGATGAAAACAAAAGAGTAACCTTCGCGAATACATCATTCTTGAAAATGTTCGATATCGATGAGAAGTATATATCAAATAATCCTCATTGTCTCGATATTATCGAACACCTTCGAGATAATGGAAAACTCCTAGAAATCGAAAATTATAACGATATAAAAGATAAAATTCTCGAGATGTTCACGAGTATTATCTCGCCATATCACATCTTCCTCCATCTTCCAAACGGAAACGCGTTGAATGTCATTGTCTCCCCGAATTATGGGGGAGGACTCATCGTCGTCTTCGAGGACGTTTCAGATAAAATAAAATTAGAGAGGGATTATAACTCGTCTATAGCCGTTCAAAAAGAAACTCTCGATCATCTATACGAAGGAATCCTCGTCTTCGGACCAGACAATAGACTCAAAATAACAAATCCCGCGATAAATAATATCTGGAATAAAACGGATTATGAGAGGGAAATAGGAACTCACATAACGGATTTCTTCAATTCGTCCGTCTATCTCTTTAAGAATGATGATGAATGTGAATCATGGATATCCGAAATCATCAGTATGGCATCGAATAGGATAGAATCCTCAGGAACCCTCATCCTCTCATCAAATAAACATATAGATTATTGTTATGTCCCCCTCCCTGACGGTTTGAATCTCCTCCGTTTCGTCGATTCAACAGACAAAGCAAACCTGAAAAACGCACTCCTCGAAAAAACAGAAATTATGTCACAGATCGACAAATTGAAGTCTAGCCTCATATCGAACGTCTCATACGATCTGAAATCTCCCCTCAACACGATCATCGGATTCTCAGATATCCTAAAAAATCAATATTTCGGAGAACTCAATAATAGACAATTGGAATATTGCAATGGAATCGTTGAGGCTGTGAATAGACTCTCCGAAATAATCGATGCAATGATAAGTCTCTCGAGTATTGAGGCTGGGCAAATAACAATTAAGTATCATGAAATAAATATCAAGAATTTTATAGATGATACAATAAAATATTTCAATACTCACAACAATATCGATAATATCGAGATAATCAATGAAATCAGTGATGATAAACTAAATGCATGTATCGATGAAAATTCTATACGTCAAGTTATCCTCCAGATTATCTCGAAATACGTCAAACTTTTGAATGATAATAATAAAACTATCATAAAAATTTCATCGAATATCTCGGAATCCTTCTCAGATTATATAGAATTTTCAATACATAACATCAATCTGGGACTCTCCCATGAAGAACTCGAATACACTAAAAAAATGCTCCTAAACGATATCGATGAAAAGAGTATGACGAATAGTATGGATTTCGGAATGATCCTCGCAAACTCGATCATACGTCTCCACAACGGAAAAATGTTCATAGAGTCCGATGAAAAATTGGGAACAAATATAAGATTCTGCGTCCCGATGAAACAATTCATGAGATAACAACCCCCATAAATCGAATTTTATATCATTTGATCACACCTCACATCAAAAATAATAATCATAGTTGAAACAATCGTCCGCATATCAACAAAATTATCGTGCTTTTGAATGGACGGATATATGAAGGATATTGTATCATATATGTATAAAATGCATCGTGTTTCTTTTGTATTTTATAGATTGTTTTTAGTTGTGTTTTGCAAAAAATTTTATAAAAAATTTTTATTGGGTATTGTTCGATGGATATTAGAAAGGAAATCGCAGTTATTGATCTTGGAACCTCAAAAATATGTTGTGCTGTCGCTCGAAAAATTCAGAAATCGTCCTCGTCAACTTCAGAATCACCCTCAAATATAAGTGAGGGACGGGAAATTCGTGTCCTTGGAGTTGGATATCAACTCGCGAAAGGTATCAAAAAATACGCCCTCTCAAATCTCGAAGATCTCGAAGATTCTATCCTAAATTCTATCCTGACCGCAGAAAAAGACGCTCAAAAATCTATACGTTCCGTCTATATATCCATTCCATCGTGGGCCATAGAATCCCTAACCGTTGAAACGTCTATAGATATCGGACAGGTCCCAGTCGACGATGTCCACATAAACGCACTCCTCGATTTCGATACATCGAAGTATATCAATCCTTTGAAACAAGTTATCCACATCTTCCCAATATCCTATTCCCTCGATTCTGTCGCGGGTATACAAGACCCTATGGGAATGATCGGTGAAAAACTCGTCGCAAAATTATATGTCTTAACCGCCCCAAAATCCCTCACTCAAAATGTCGCAAATTCTCTCAACAGAAATAATATCGATGTCGAAGGATTTATATCGTCAACATACGCATCCGGATTGTCCGTTCTCCTCGATGAAGAATTGTCGTCGGGTGTCACTCTCATTGATATGGGGGGATCCATAACGTCAATCGCGTCATTCTATGAAGGTCAACTCGTCTATCTCGACCATATTCCAGTTGGTGGACAAAATGTCACGAACGACATATCCATGATCCTTCGAACAACTCGTTCCCATGCAGAACGTCTCAAAATCCTGTATGGAGTTGCAACGGGAGGATCAACATCCGATGAAGAACAAATCCTCGTCCCTCGTATTGATGAATACGGAGAAGAACATATCCAAAATATTTCGAAAAATACACTCGATACTATAATCCGTGCGAGACTCGAAGAAATCATAGAACTCGTCCAAAATAAATTATACTCCCATATACAAGATTCCGTCCTAACACAACGTATCGTCATAACAGGAGGCGCGAGTCTCATATCAGGACTAAACGAACTCATAAAATCCAATAGAAATTTCGCAGCCTCTTCCATAAGACTCGGAAAACCTATAGGATCCCTCGGATCTCACGACTTCGTTCAAAAATCGTCGTTCTCGTCGTCAGCTGGAACTATCCTATACGGTCTTGGAAACTTCATGAATAGTTCACAACTGAGATTCTCTCAAAATATCAATAAATCTTTCATGCAAAAACTCCTCACCTGGTTTAGACGAGGAGTCTGATCTATTTCATCACATGAATATATTTCATGACATCTTGTCGATAATCGATGCAACAGTTTCGTCCTTCACTCGACTCCCCCTCGATGATCCAAACTCAAAATTGTATGCATCCTTGAGACACGATCCAAATATCCCTGCAATCGTCGAGATTATCCCAACAACTTCTCCTGGTAGATTTTTTTGATACAATATTATCGTTATAAGACACACAATGAGTCCAAAAGCAGCTGACATAACCATAATATTTGCTCTCGAATTCTTTCTGCCATTATGAAGTATTTCAATATCCCGATTCCTCGCACTTTCCTTGTCCTTCAAAATTGCAATCTCCAAGTCTGTTTCATTCTTCAAGATCATCCTCTCAAATTCCAAAGCGAGATTTTTGTCGTGACGAAGTTTTTCTAGGGCTTCCTCTTCAGTTTTCGATCTCGTCGTATTCTTCGCAATCTCCCCAATAATATTGAAAATATTCTCCGTTTTTTTGTCACTAAATATCTTCCCAATAGATGGAGCAAATTGTGCAAATGCGAGAATCATTTGAATAAGTGGAATAGCCATATTGTCCTCCTTCCCATAAATATAATCATCTTCAGATTAAACACAAATATACCTTCAAAAAGGAGGACCCCTTATAACATAAAACAACATAATATTCTCCCCCACAACATACTTCGTTATTTCAAAAAAA
>CAMYPB010000003.1 GCA_947285985.1 uncultured Holosporaceae bacterium | reverse complement strand
ATAAAACAAAGTAACGGGAAATATAGTATTGATAAGTGGCAATCAACATCTAATCCATTTCCACAAAGTAATAATCGAGATGAAACTGCACAATTAAAAGAGAATCTAGACAATGGAAATTGGAGATGGGATGGGATTCCTGGACATAAATACTTGAATACTATTAAATATTCAGATGACATTACATTTATAAAGTCACATAATGATAAAACTCTATCATACGAATACAATGGACAAACACAAAAACAAATTTATAATGGAGAGTGCATATATGGATTTTATTATAATCAAAAAGGACGAGTTATGATTTGTGAAGGTAAGTCGGGTGATCCTTCTATTCATAAACTCGTTCTCATCACGATTCCTGAATTATATTGGCTATCAAATTTCGCGGAATATAATAAATAAACAAGATAATCATTCCAGACTAACATATGTTTGGAATGATCCCTCCATTTCATACACACTTTTTTTTGTATTTTTAAAAATAATATCAATCTTCAATTTTATATATCCTAAAATCTAGCAATACATTGAATTTTCATATATCATATAAGTATGGCACATTGAATTTTTTAAAAAAGTTTTGTTATGTTTAATATTTGTACGAAATGGTTTGGATCATACAATTCCAGAATCATAAAAAAATACGAAAAGATAGTCAAAAAAATAAATGCATTGGAAAATGATATTTCAAAATTATCTGATGATGAACTGAAAAATAAAACATTTGAATTCAGGGAATCCCTGAATAATGGTTCATCCCTTGATATTATTCTTCCAGAGGCTTTCGCTGTCGTTCGAGAGGCTTCGAGAAGAATTTTAGGAATGCGTCATTTTGATGTTCAATTGATTGGAGGTATGGCTCTCCACGATGGATGTATCGCGGAAATGAGAACGGGAGAAGGAAAAACTCTCGTTGCGACTCTCGCAGTATATCTCAATGCATTGTCTGAAAAGGGAGTTCACGTCGTAACAGTGAACGATTATCTCGCAAAACGAGATGCATCCTGGATGGGACAAATATATAAATTTTTGGGACTTTCTGTTGGAATTATTATAAGTGGGATGACAGACGAACAGAAAAGAAATGCGTACCTTTGCGATATATCATATGGAACAAACCATGAGTTTGGATTTGATTATCTAAGGGATAATTTGAAATTCAACGAATCTGAGATGGTTATGAGACCCTTCAATTTCGCGGTTATCGACGAGGTCGATAGTATCCTCATAGATGAGGCCAGAACTCCTCTCATTATATCGGGGATCGATCAAGGATCAACTCAACTCTATATCGCGGTTAATTCTGTCGTTAAAAATCTCACAGAAACGGATTATGAGAAGGAATTGAAAACCCGTGGTGTGACATTAACGGATCAGGGAGTTGAAAAAGTTGAAAAAGGACTGCATGAAATAGGACTCCTAAAAAATGATGCAGGTTTATATGATTCACATAATATATCCCTCGTTTATCACGTCAATTGCGCACTAAGAGCTCATCAATCATTCACGAAAGATGTCGACTATATCGTGAAGGATGGAGAAGTCATGATAATCGATGAATTTACGGGTCGTATTATGGATGGGAGAAGATATTCAGAAGGTCTCCACCAAGCAATAGAAGCCAAAGAAAATGTTGAAGTCAAACCTGAAAGTCAGACTGTTGCAACGATATCCTATCAGAATCTTTTTAGATTATACCCAAAATTATCGGGAATGACAGGAACCGCTATGACAGAAGAAGCAGAATTCGATGAAATATATAAATTACGAGTTGTGAGTATTCCTCCAAACAAACCTGTTGCTAGAATAGATCATGACGACTCTATATTCTTGACGATATCTGAAAAAGACAAAGCTGTCATTGAACTTATTAAAGAATGTCGTTCAAGACAACAACCTGTTCTCGTTGGAACAACGAATATAGATAGATCTGAGTATATATCATCCCTCCTTCAAAGAGAGGGGATCCCTCATAATGTCCTAAACGCAAGACATCATGAAAAAGAAGCTCTTATTATTTCAGAGGCTGGATCTCCTGGATCCGTCACGATTGCGACGAATATGGCAGGACGAGGAACTGATATAAAATTAGGAGGATCGATTGAAACTCGTATTGAACTTGAATGTGCCCATATAACAGATCCAAATGAAAAAGAACAAAAAATAAAAGAGATAAAAGAAGATATTGAAAAGAAGAGTGAGATTGTTCGAAATGCGGGTGGACTTTTCGTTATCGGAACTGAGAGAAATGAGAGTAGACGTATCGATAATCAACTTCGAGGACGATCTGGACGTCAGGGAGATCCTGGAGCATCAAAATTCTTCCTCTCTTTGGAAGATGATTTAATCCGAAGATTTGGATCTCAAAATTTCGCGAAAACCCTTCAAAAGATGGGCGTACAAAAAGATGAGGCCCTAACTCATAGATGGATTTCGAAGGCCATTGAAAAAGCACAGCAACGCGTTGAAGCGTATAACTTTGATGTCAGAAAACAATTATTAAAATTCGATGATGTCATGAATGATCAACGAAAGATAATATATAGTCAAAGACATGATGTCATGAAATCATCTGATGTCACAGATATCGTGAAAAATATGATAGAAACGATGATAGACGAGATAGTGTCGCGCATTGCTCCGCAAAATACTATGCCTGATAGTTGGGATTTGGATTCCCTTGAAAAGACGTGTAAATCAATATTTGGAATGGATATCTCAGGAAGTAAAGATGAGATATTGAACAATCCTGCTATGTCTCCTGAAGTCCTCAAATCTAGACTTGAAGTTATGATCACAGATAGATACAACGAAAAAGTTGAGAAATATGGACGTGAGATGATGAACTACGTCGAAAAAGATGTTACGTTGAGAGTTTTAGATAAGGCATGGAGATTCCATCTTCTATCCCTCGAACATCTAAGACGTGGTATCAATCTTCGTGCATACGCTCAAAAGAATCCTCTAAATGAGTATAAATTTGAAGCTTTCAATTTATTCCAGGAAATGCTCGATACGATACGAAGTGAATCATTATCGACAATATTCAATTTCGAGATGGATCCAAATCGAAATAGTAGAGGTATGAATATGTTCGATAATAATATGAATTTCGATGATATCAATGAAGATGATTTCAAAAATCTCGATCCGAAAAAAATTGCGGATATAAAGGAAGCCTTCGAAAAACTTATACGAGAAACAAAAGAAAAAATCGAAAATAGAAAAAAGAAGATCGCATCTCGTATAGACACGGGAGACTTGAAACTTCCAACTTTCGAATCACTAACGAACAATAACCATGATGTTGATGATGACAACGAAATTGAAGATCAAGGTGATGAGGAAAATTTATCACAAATAGAAAATATTTCTGAAAACAATGAAGATTCTGTTGACGAAATTGTGGAAGAAAATAATAATGATGTCATTGACGAAATCAAAGAAGAAGAAAATGAAAATATAGAAGAGGAAAACAACGAAATGAAAACTTTCAATGACAATAATAATACACAATCGATAAGTCTGGATGATATCCTCGTGAATCTAGAACAAAATGAAAACAACGACAACGATCTCCCTCGAAAAAAGAAGAGTGTCGTCGTATCGAAGGATAAAAATGACAATACGATTCGAGCGATAAAGAAATCCGATACAAAGACGACGACAAGAAGGTCACCTTTGAAAAAAGATTCGACGAACTCTAGAAAATCGTCGTCTTCTTCGAAATTCGAGAGAGAATCGTCGATGAAAAATTCTAGACGTCCATCATCATTATCCTCTAGAAACAACAAGGATAAGATGACGGAAACGAGGAGTAGGAATAGAAATAATAAAGAATTTTCGAAAAATACAACGAGAAAATCTTCATCATCTTCGTCTTCAAGGACGAATAAGAATTCCACGAAAAATATGGGGGATAGAAAGAGACCATCTTCTTCATACTCAAATAATAAATCGACGACAACGAGGAGACGTGTAACGACAAAAAAATCATCGTCTTCTGAGGAATAATCTTGTTAGTCAATATAATTATAGATGGGAAGGAATACGAAGTTAAAAGTGAAGAGACGATACTTTCAATTTGTTTAAAATTGGGAATATTCGTCCCCCATCTTTGTTTTTTGAAAAATCATGTTCCTCTTGGAAGATGTCGGATGTGTGTTGTTGAGACAGAAAACAACACGCTTTCTCTTGGATGCATGACATATCCTCGCGACGGAATGGTCATAAAAACAAATTCTGAGATAGTTTTAAAATCACGAAAAGAAACCCTGAAAAAAATATTGGAACATCATACGATAACATGTTTGAATTGTCATAAATCGGGATCGTGTAAACTTCAGGTGTATTCCTCCAAAATTTATGATTCCAATGAATTATTAAATTTAAATCTCGATCAGAAAAATATAATGAAAGACGAATTTAAGTCCATAGGAACGAATATACATTTCAATATATCGAAGTGTATATTTTGCGGGAGATGCACGAGTCATCTCAACAAAATATGTCAAATTAATATAAAAAATATCGAAAAAGCAGAGCTTCACGACGATTTCAACGATCTATCATGTAATATAATCGATGTCTGCCCAACGGCCGCATTGAAAGACGATCATCTTGAATATTATCAGACGAATCCAACTTTGATATCTCAAACCTCTCATGATTATGAAAATATTTATGCAAGAAAATTTGAGATATCTAAATTTAATGATAAAATTGTGAAAATTTCGAGTGTCGATGGAAAATGGATACGAAATTCAATACGACAATATCCAACCCTCATAGAACACGACAGATCTCTTATCGATAAAAATAATAATTTATTTTATGAATATGTCGATAAAATCGTTGATACAATAAAATCTCGATCGAAAAATATCAAGGCATTTTTTTTAGGGGATTTTCTCGATATTCAAACAATTTTATATATTGATTATTTAGTCTCCAAAATAAACAATGGAGTGATTGTCGTTGATAATCACAACACTCCACAAGATATAATAAAAACATCGGGTCTTCCGTCTATCATTTCTATGAAAAAAATCGAGTATGCGATTATTTTGGGAGCAGAGAAGATAAGTGATATAATCTATCTCATCGACAATATGACGCACCTCAAAAAATATGAAAATATCAAAGACATGACAAATTTTAGTATAAATCAAAATGAATTTATCTCTCCTTCCATCTTCGTCTATACAAATGTCTTCGAAAATATGTCTCGTGAAACACTGAACAATTTTATTGAAAATATACAAAAATTTTGTAAAAATAAAGTGGAAATTTTTTATATCCCAAGAAATACAACTGAATTATATCTAAAATATATCAAAAATTTTATTTATATAGACGAATTCATGCAAAATCACAACAAGCACGACGTTGATTTTTTGTATGTCGCGGAGAACACAAATTATGATAAATTTGACACAAATGAAATGGATATAATTTATCATGGTTATCGCAAACCCGCAAATAATATACAAAATCTCACATTTATACAATCGAAGAGTCCCCTTGAAAATGTGGGGTATTTTATGAATATATACAATAACTTTTATAATATTCAAAATATCATTGAGTCAGAAACAAAATCTAGTCGAGATTTTATCATTGAAATATTCAAAAGAATTTTTAATGACAATTACAATATTATTTTAAAAGATATACACAATAGTATCAGAGATATACTATCCAATAATTGATTTTACATTCATCAACACGTCGCGTGCGATTGGAGCTGCGGTTGATGCCCCCCCTCCCCCATGTTCAACCACGACACAGACAGAATATTTTGGATTATCGACGGGAGCATATCCAACGAATATTGCATGTTCTTTCAACCAATAATTATCGGATACTGTTTTATACTGTTTTCGTTGAGATTCTGTTATACGAAATACTTGCGTACTCCCCGTTTTTCCAGCCATCAAAAAATCATCGTCGTCAATAAAACTTTTATGAGCTGTTCCATTGAAATCGTTCACGACATCAAATAATCCATCTAAAATTAATTCTATATGTTCCTCTTTATATTTCAATTTATTATTTACCTTTTCTTTCATACGAAATATATATGGAGTTATAGGATTCAATCCATTGGCCATTATCGAAATCATACGAACGAGTTGTATAGGAGTTGACAATATATATCCCTGTCCTATAGACATATTTATTGTATCTCCTGGAGTCCACACTTGTTTTTTATTATCCCTCTTCCATTTTTTTGTTGGAATAAGTCCGGATTTCTCTCCAGGAAGATCTATACCTGTCTTCAATCCCAACCCAAAATCATTCGCAACTCTCGCGATATCATCCGGACTCAATAATCTCGCAATATTATAAAAATAAATATCACAAGACCTAGATAAAGCCTCCTGCAAATTTAAAGGTCCATGTCCTCCATATTTCCATTTCCAACAATGATATTTATAATTTCCAATATTATGTACACCACTACAATTAAATCGCGTATTCTTATCGATAACTCCCCTCGTCAATCCCGCGAGACCCGTTATCATCTTGAAGGACGATCCCGGGGAATAAAGTCCTGTGAGACATTTATTTATCATAGGTTTATAAGGATTTTCATATAATTCATCTAAAATTTTCTTATCTATTTTATCATTGAAGATATTCGTGTTATATCCAGGATATGAAACAAAAGAGAGGATCGCCCCTGTGTTTATATCCATAACAATACACGACGCACTTTTTTCTCGTGATAAAATCTCATACACTTTTTCTTGCAACTCTTTATTTATCGTGAGTTTGATATCATGTCCTGGAACACTTTCTATCTCATCGATGACCCTAACAAATTGACGTCTAGAATTGACTTCAACTTGTTTTAATCCAGATTTCCCAAATAATTCATCGTTATACTCTTTTTCTATCCCATTCTTCCCTATCTTTGCGAGGGGAAGGGAATATGATGTATTCTCAGAATTCAATATATCATCACGAGTTGGAGATCCAACGTATCCTATAACATGTGAAAAAATCTCAGGATATAAATAATTTCGACTTAACATTTTCTCGATACTAATCCCCGGAACATAAGAGGATGTCATATAAAAAGCAGACAACTTATCCCAAGAAATCTTCTCACCCAAAACTATAAACCTGTTCGATCTATCTAATTCATCTGGCAAGTTTAAAAGTCTCTCTATGATATTATCATCTAAATCATTATATTTCAATATATATTCTATATACTTATTTCTATTTTCATCATTATATATTTCTTTCAAGTCCAGGATGACGGAATACGAATTTTTATTACTCGCCAACACGATTCCATTTGAATCTATTATCTTCCCTCGAGAAGGGAGGATATACGACGAAGAAATCCTATTTTTATCGGAAAGTAATTTATAATGTGCAGATCTTATAATCTGAAGATATCCCAGCCTCGAGAATATAGATAGTCCGAGTATGGATTTTATACCCATGAAAATAAAAGAACGTCTCGTAAAAACTTTTCTATCATTGTTCGATCTGCTCATTTTTATTCGTCGTTCTATAAAATTTTATATGAAATAAATCATAATACAAACTAGATCTCTCAATTCTAACAAGTATACACAATATTTTCAACTTTATCATGAAAATTTTAACGACGAACTCGACCTTCTGTCATTGTCAACCGAAAAAATTATACCCTGACAAAACATTAAGACGACCAACGCACTCCCCCCATACGAAAAAAATGGGAGAGGAATTCCAACGACTGGAAGTATCCCGCAAACCATCGAAATATTGATAAAAATATAATAAAATAACATACTATTCAATCCAAAAACAAGAAGTTGATTGAATTTATTTTTATTATTGACAGACACAGAAAAATTATATATAATCAATAGAGAATACAGTAATATTAATATACAACATCCAATAAATCCAAGTTCTTCTCCGAGTGCTGAGAAGACGAAGTCCGTCTGTTTTTCTGGAAGGAAATTTAATTGACATTGTGTTCCATTTAATAGTCCCTTTCCGAAAATTCCTCCGGATCCTAATGCAATCTGAGATTGAATTATGTGATATCCCGCACCACTCGGATCTTGTTCAGGAGATATAAACATGAGGATCCTGTTCCTTTGATAATCATGAAGCATATTCCAAAGGATAGGAGCCGAAATAACGACTATTCCAAATGAAACTAAGAATTTCCATATCTGAACCCCGCATACAAAAAATATGGAAAGACCCACTAATAATAATAACATTGCAGTTCCTAAATCAGGCTGCAACAAAACGAGAATCATGGGAAAACCCAATAAAATCAAAGGTATGATTATGTTGGACATCCTCCTGACATTTTCAACACTCATCGATGAAAAATATCGCGCGAATGTTATAACCATGAAAATCCTCATCAATTCAGAAGGTTGAAAATTGAAAAAATATAAATTCAACCATCTTTGAGCTCCCATACTAACTTTTCCCACAATTGTGACAAATAATAATAAAATTATTCCAATAAAATAAAAAATGTATGCATTCCTCTTCCAAAACGAGACATCTATACACATCCCTATATATAAAAAGATGATGCCTATAAAAAATCTTATCAGTTGATTATATGCCCAAGGATATATATTTCCAGAATTAACAGAATAAAGGATAACGATCCCAAACAACGAAATTAGACAAATCAAACAAAAAGGAAAAACAGGAATACTTTTTAATTGCAAAACTGCACCATATAAAATTTTATAAATCGAATTCTATGTAATTATATCTCTTTATATATTTTTTTAAAAGACCTGGCCACTCGATTAAACAAATATTTTCAGTCATAGATTCAAGAATTCCTAATTCAAATATTTCACACTCATTCTTGACTCTATAAAGATCAATATGCCAGAGTTCCCCCTTCGTTGTCTCATATATTTGGATAATATTAAATGTTGGACTCGTAACTTTCACACTTTTGTCCAACAAAATATTTTCAATAAAAAACTTGGAAAAGGTCGTCTTTCCCTTTCCAAGAGTTCCATTCAAAAGGACAGAACAAGGAGATCTTATCCTATCAGATAAAATCAAAGCTCGTTCTTTCAAATCATTAATAGAATACTTATAATTATTTTTTATCAGCATCTGAATACCGATCCAAATACTTTCCCATTCCTCCAAAAGTCTCCTTCATTATACCATGAGTATTTCCATCAGTCTTCGTCGTTTCACTTGAATATGGAATAGGATTTTCATATGAACTCTCCTTAACTGATCTTACAATTCCATTTTTATCAAAAGTAATCCTGACCGTCTTATTATCGACAACCTTCTCCGATAAAAACGAAGTTTTTTCGACTCTCTTAGAAATGTAGTACCAGCTCACACATCCATCTTCTGAAACAATAGTAGACTTTATAGTTGGAGCCCCAAAACGTTCATAAATCCGATTCATATCATCTTTATTAACGTGGATATTATCAAAACGCTCAAATCCAACATGTCCACGATTCACGACAGAAGTCTCACACCCACAACAAAACACACCTAGAACAACAAGAGAAACATGCAAAATCTTAGTATACATCAACGATTTGTACCTCTCATAATTATTTCATAGATTCAGATGAAGTGGATGGTAACACCTTTCTTGTATCCTTCCTATCAACCAATTCTATAACAGCCATGGGAGCCGCGTCACCATATCTCATTCCAGCTTTCATTATACGCACATACCCACCTGGCCTATCTTTATACCTAGAAGCTAAATCATCTACTAATTTGCCAACAATACTCTTATTCTGTAGTCTAGAAACCAACATCCTTCTAACATGTAAAGTACCTTTTCTAGACATTGTAATTAATTTCTCTACTATAGGCCTTAGTTCTTTAGCCTTAGGCAACGTTGTCCTTATTTGCTCATGCTCAATCAAGGAACAAGCCATAGACTTAAACATAGCACGCCTATGTGAACTTGTCCTATTTAGCTTACGCTTTGCAAAACCATGTCTCATAACAATATCTCCAATCTCTAATTATACTGATCATCAAGTTTTTTAGATAAATCATCTATATTCTCTGGTGGCCACCCAGGGACAGTCATCCCAAAACTAAGGTCCATTCCATTTAACAATTCCTTTATTTCATTGAGAGACTTACGACCAAAATTAGGTGTCTTCAACATATCACTTTCAGTTCTCTGTATTAGGTCTCCTATATAAAAAATATTCTCATTTTTTAAACAATTCGCGGACCTGACAGAAAGTTCCAATTCATCAACTTTTCTTAAAAGATTCTTGTTAAATGGAAATTCATCGTCATCATCTTTAATCTCAGAAACGGGTGAATCTTCAAAATTAACGAATAAAGAAAAGTGATCCCTAAGAATAGCACCAGCCCGTGCTAACGCATCATCAGGGCGTATAGAGCCATCCGTCTTTATCCGCATTATCAATTTATCGTAATCCGTTCTCTGTCCAACACGTGTTCTCTCAACTTTGAAATCCACTAAAAGTATAGGACTATAAATAGCGTCAATCAAAATCACACCCAAGGATTTGCTGATATCACCCTGATTTGATGCTGAAACATAGCCTTTACCATTTTCAACAGTAAGTTCCATATTGATAGACGCACCTTCCTCAAGAGTACATATAACGTGGTCAGGGTCCATAATTTCTACATCAGGACCACCTTCTATATCACGTGCGCAAACAACCTTAGAACCACATGCACTCACACGAACCTTCTTTGAGCGCTCTGAATCCAATTTAACTCTTAAAGATTTCAAATTTAATATAATCTCAGGCACATCCTCCCTAACGCCTGGAATCGTAGAAAATTCATGAGCAACACCATCAATTTTCACTGCAGTTACTGCAGATCCAGGAATCGAAGAAAGCAACACCCTACGTAACGCATTACCAACAGTAGTTCCAAAACCTCTTTCCAAAGGCTCTACAACAATATTCCCATCCCTCAACAAAGGGTCAGAATATAAAACATCAACCTTAACAGGCCTAATCAACATTTGCCATGTACTCACTCTTACCACACGCCCCCACGATGACTTCACAATAAAAAACACTAAATGTAAATGATAAAAAACAAATCCCCCCCTAATTTCTACGCGCCTTAGGAGGACGACATCCGTTGTGAGGTAAAGGCGTCACATCACTTATAGTTGTTATAATAAACCCAGCTGCTTGCAAAGCTCTCACAGCAGTCTCCCGACCCGCTCCAGGTCCTCGCACAAAAACCTTAACATTTTTAACACCATGTTCCACAGCTTTTTTGGCCGCACTGTCAGCGGCCAACTGCGCTGCGTACGGTGTCGACTTTTTAGAGCCTTTAAATCCCACAGCACCTGCGGACCCAATCGATATGGTATTACCACCCTCATCAGAAATATTGACAACAGTATTGTTAAATGTCGCGTTGATATGCGCAACAGCATTAACAATATTCTTCTTTTCTTTTCTTTTTATCCTTGCCATAGCTTTTTGCACCATAATAAAACCCTTTATAAAATGAACGCTACTTTGCAGCTATCTTTTTTCCAGCAATAGGAATTGCCTTCCCTTTCCTAGTCCTTGCATTAGTGTGAGTTCTTTGACCACGGACAGGCAACCCCTTCCTATGCCTAAGCCCACGATAACACCCAAGGTCCATAAGTCTCTTTATCCCCATAGAGACCTGCCTTCTCAAGTCACCTTCAACACTATAACCATCATCTATTATCTCCCGAACTCTCAACACTTCCTGATCTGTCAGTTCAGACACCCTTTTATCAAATGGAATACCAGCCCTATCTACAATACACCTTGCCGTATAATTCCCTATTCCATAAATATAGGTCAAACCTATAACTACCCTCTTTTGACTAGGAATATTAACACCTGCTATACGTGCCACTCTTCATCTCCATATCTAAAATAATCATCTCAATACTTCTAAAACAGAATTTCTTACTTCTTCAATTGAACGACTCGCATCTATATCATATAAGATACCACATTCTAAATAAAAATCAATCAATGGATATGTCTTTGTATGATACTCTGACAACCTTTTTTTTAATGAAGCCTCATTATCATCAGATCTCCTGTCAAATTCACTACATCCACAAACATCACAAACACCGTCTCTACTAGGTTTTAAAAAAAACTCATTATACACCTTTCCGCAATTTAAACATCTATAACGCCCCAATACCCTTTTAACCAAAACATCATCATCTATAGAAAAATTTATCACCTTACTAAGAACCGTACCAAACTTCAACGAGACGTCTCGCAAGGACCGCGCCTGCACCAACGTCCTGGGAAACCCATCAAACAGTACCTTCGTACCACTGCCGTGTGTTCCCATTATTTTTTCAATGACAAAGGACATAACAGCATCATCAGGTAGCAAAGATCCATTACTTAACAACTCGCCCACAGTGCGTCCCATACCATAAACAAGCTTATCTGTATTAGCTCTCAATAAATCTCCCACATTTATCGTAGCGAATCCGAATCTTTCGGCAAGATAAGCTGAATGAGTACCTTTCCCACAACCAGGAGGCCCCAAAAATACAATCCACTGTTCGTTCATACTATATACTAACTCTCCCACGTTTGAATAATCCGTTATACTGTTGAGCAATCAAATGAGACTGAAATTGTGCGACAGTATCAACAGACACATTAACAACTATAAGTAAACTCGTACCTCCAAAATAAAATGGCAAAGACACCTGGGATAACAGTAGCTCCGGGATCATACATATAGCACACAAATAACCTGCACCTATAGTAGTCAACCTTAATAATATAGCATCTATGTAATCAGCGGTATTATCACCAGGACGTGTGCCAGGTATGTAACTCCCACTCTTTTTTAAATTATCCGCAGTATCTTTTGGATTAAACATTATTGCAGTATAAAAATAAGCAAAAAATATTATCGCACAAACATAACAAAACATATATACAGGATGCCCATGAGTAAAAATTGACGAGATTCTACCCAAGAAAGAATCAGCCGATATATTACCAAAACCTGCCACTGTCATCGGCAACAACAGTATGGAAGAGGCAAATATCGGTGGTATAACACCTGCATTATTTAATTTCAAAGGCAAATGCGTAGTTTGCTGCTGAGCAGGCATACCAATAGCATACGACCTTTTCGGATAATGTATAGGAATCTTTCTTACAGACTTTTCCATGAATACTATAAAAGATATAACAGCCACAACCAGTATTAATAAAATAAATAAAGCCATTACTGAAATTGCTCCCTGCTTTCCTAGTGCAAATGTATTAAACAAAGCAGAAGGAAGATTAGCCACTATACCAGAATATATTATAATAGACGACCCATTACCTATACCACGAGAAGATATCTGCTCTCCAAGCCACATTATAAATAAGGTACCACCAGTTAAGCTTGCCATAGTTGTAAACCTGAAAACCAGACCTGGATCTAAAACCGCAGATCCCGAATTAGCGACAACTCTCTCCAAGCCAGCAGCTATGCCATACCCCTGCATCAATGCCAACAAAACGGCTCCTATCCTGGTATATTGATTGATTTTTCGACGACCAGACTCTCCTTCCTTCTTTAAAGCAGCAAGTTGAGGAGATATAGCGGTCAACAATTGCACTATAATACTTGCGGATATGTAAGGCATAATATTAAGTGAAAAAACAGTCATACGACCTATAGCGCCCCCAGAAAACATATCCAAAATTCCAAACAATCCACCAGCATGACTCCTTGTAAACTCAGAAACGACAGCGGGATTAATATCCGGAAGCGGTATATAAGTCCCTAACCTATACACTACAAGGGTCAAAATTGTAAATAATATACGCTTTTTCAAATCTTCAGCCTTTTTAAAGGACGCAAAGCTAAAATTCTTAGCTAACTGTTCTATTGGAGAAGCCATCTGTTATCACCTATTACTCAAAAACCACACTTCCACCGGATCGCTCGACCATCTCGACGGCTTTAGCACTAGCACGCGATACTACAAAATTAACTTGAGAATTACAACTCCCATTGGCAAGCAAACAAATCTCTTTTACATGATTCTTAATATAACCAATACTAACAAGGAAATCGCGATCTATAACCGCATCACCATGTAATAGACCTCTTGATATGATACTGTTCACTTTACAAAAATCAAGCTCACAGGCGTGCCTACCAAGCAAGCTAGTAAAACCACGCTTCGGCAGACGACGATACAAAGGCGTCTGTCCCCCTTCAAAACCATTCAACCTGACGCCAGAGCGAGCAGTCTGCCCCTTACCTCCTCTTCCTGAAGTTTTGCCTTTTCCAGAACCAATACCACGCCCAAGACACTTTTTGCATTGTCTTGCACCTGTATTATCGCGTAAATCGTTCAACTTAAACATAAAAATACCTATGAAATAACCTCTACTATATGCGACACTTTTTTTATCAATGCAAGAACAGAATTATTTAATATTAATTTTTTCTCTGAACCCACATGCCTCAACCCTAAAGACTTCAAATAAAAGGACTGCTTTTTACTGCGCCTTATAGCACTCCCCACCTGCCTTACGACCACTATTTTTTCAGAATTTTCCATACCCAATCACCATAAAAACTACTTATCGAAATCAGAAACAAAACTACCATTATCACGCCTACGGAATAAGACCTCTGACAATTTTTTACCCAACTTCGCGGCAATCTGCCTTGGTGGAACAATACTGCTAAGTGCCTTAAAGGTTGCACGGACAACATTATGATAATTCCCTGATCCAACCGATTTACTAACAATGTCCTGAATCCCTACAGCTTCAAAAACAGCCCTCATAGGACCACCTGCTATGACCCCTGTTCCAACAGGCGCCATTCTCAAGAAAACATGCCCTGCTCCCACTTTAGCGGATACATCATGACGTAAAGTACGCCCCTCTTTCAAAGAAATTTTAATCATAGATTTCTTTGCTTTTTCACAGGCTTTTTTCACTGCATCTGGAACTTCCCGCGCTTTTGCAGAAGCATAGCCAACACTCCCATTTCCATCTCCTACAACAACAAGAGCCGAAAAGCGCATATTTTTACCACCTTTCACAACTTTCGTCACACGACGAACGCTAACCAACTTCTCAATCATCTGTTCGTGATTGCTACTAACCGACTTTAACATACTACAAACACCTTAATAAAAAGCTAAAAGCGTAGCCCTTCTTCTCTCGCACCATCAGCAAGAGCTTTAACACGACCATGATAAAGGAAACCAGATCTATCAAAAACAACATCTGATATGTGTTTCTTCGACGCCTCTATAGCCAATAACTTACCAACCCAAAAAGCGGATTCCTTGTTGCCAAAACCTAAATTCTTATCCTTAATTGTACTAGATAAAGAAGAAACAGAAACTAACGTATTGGAACCATTAGAATCCAAAATCTGAGCGTATATATGCCTATTCGTCCTATGTATTACCAGCCTATACTTACTACAAATGATCCTCGATATCTTAAAACGCTGTCTAACTTTGCGCCTAGTACGTAATTGCAATGGTGTAATCATTTTTACTTCTTCTTCCCCTCTTTTCTATACAAGAACTCTCCCGACTTCATAATCCCCTTGCCTTTATATGGCTCTGGCTTTCTATAACTCCTCAAAACGGCGGCCACATCACCCACCAGTTTTTTACAATTTCCAGAAACCACAATAGATGTAGGCTTAGGACACTCTATTGTTATACCCATTGGAAATTCATACTCTATATCGTGACTAAACCCAAGCTGTAATAACAACTTAGTACCATTAACAGAAGCTTTATAACCAACACCAACCAATTCCATCTCTATCTTAAAACCTTCTTTCAATCCCTTGATAATATTAACAAGGTTCCTTTGAGTGGTACCCCAACAAGACCTAGATACCTTATCCAGATTGAGAGGTCTTAATATTATACCATTATCATCTCTCTCAACATTGATACAAGAAGGTACATTATAAAATCTTTCCATACCATTTTTTTCTAAGCGAATAACATTCTCAGAAAAAGAGCAACGCACATCCGATGGAACGACCACCCGATGCTTACCTATTCTCGACATAAAAACCCTCCTTTAGAAAATAGAACAAAGAACTTCACCACCAAGAGACAAACTCTTTGCTTTAACATCGGACATCACACCCCTATCCGTAGACAGGATATTTATCCCAAGACCATTCCTAACCAAAGGTAATCTATTTATGGAAGAATAGACCCTACGTCCTGGTTTAGAGACAATGCGAATATCATTTATAACAGGTTTACCATCAAAATATTTCAACTCCAACCTTATAACTTTATGCGTACGCCCTTCATTTGCATCTAAAACCGAATAGCTGCTTATATAACCCTCATCTAGTAAAACCTTGGCTATACTTTCTCTCATAAAAGACATAGGAGAATCAACAGTTTTTTTACATGAAGCCTGCGCATTTCTAATTCTTGTAACGAAATCACTTATAGAATCAACCATAAAACCACCTACCAACTTGCCTTTATAACACCTGGTAAAAACCCATAAGAAGCAAATTCTCTCACTGCTATCCTAGACATACCAAATTTTCTATAAACACCTCGAGCTCTTCCCGTTATAGAACACCTATTACGTACTCTAACAGCTGCAGAATTTCTCGGCATCTCTGACAATCTATGTACAGCCTTAATCCTCTCCTCAAAGGAAGTACCCTTATCCATTATAACCCCCTTAAGAAAAGATCTACTAGCACTTTTATTACTAACTAAAACTTTTCTTCTATTATTGTGTTCAATAGCACTTTTTTTTGCCATATTATAAAAACCTCAAAAATTTTCTTCAATTTGCAAACGGGAAATTCAGATATTTCAACAAAGTAAGCGCATCCTGATTATTACGAGCTGTAGTACAAATGGTAATATCGAACCCCCTAACCTTATCTACCTTATCATAATCAATCTCTGGAAAAATAATCTGTTCCTTAATCCCCATAGAAAAATTCCCTCTTCCATCAAATCCTTTACTAGATAACCCCCTAAAATCGCGGACCCTAGGCAAAGCCATATACACAAGCCTATCTATAAACTCATACATACGATCTTTTCGTAAAGTAACCTTTGCCCCTAGACTCATCCCCTCTCTTATCTTAAACCCAGCTATAGACTTCTTAGCTTTAGTGATAAGAGGCTTCTGCCCAGAAATCACCATCAAATCATCAACAAGTGCTTTTAAAATCTTACCATCATGCGCTCCCTCAGAAGAACAACAATTTATTACCACTTTGTCTAATCTTGGAATCATAAAATCATTTACAACACCCAATTGCTCCTTCAAAGCAGCCCTTATCTCTGTAAAAAACCTATATTTAGAATAACTCATAGCGCCCCTTCATCCTAACTACCCAAAATAGTGCCTGTCTTTTTAAAACAACGCACTTTTTTACCAACATTCGTATCTAATACATAGCCAACCCTTCCAGGTTTATCTGTGGAAGGATCAATAAGTAAAACATTTGAAATATCTATAGGCATCTCTTTTTTAAAAGTTCCCTGAGGATACTTATAATCAGGTTTCACATTTCTCGTAACCACATTGACATTCTCAACTAGAACTTTGTGATCATTTAAAAAAACCTTCCTAACAACCCCTCTGATACCCTTGTATTTTCCTGTTATCACTTGTACTGTGTCACCTCTTTTTACCTTGTATTTCATTTGCGACATATCACAAAACCTCCGGTGCCAACGATATAATTTTCATATAACCCGCCCCTCTTAACTCTCTAGTTACAGGCCCAAAAATACGACTTCCCACAGGTTCACCTTGTTTATCTATTAATACAACTGCATTCTTATCAAATCTAATCTGCATCCCATCACTCCTTCTAATTGGATGTTTCGTCCTGACAACAACAGCTTTGTGTATATCTCCTTTTTTTACTTTTCCTCTTGGTATAGCATCCTTTATAGATACGACGATAACGTCTCCAACACCAGCATACCTCCTCCTCGAACCACCAAGTACTTTTATACACATAACCTCTTTGGCACCAGAATTATCAGCAACACTCATCCTCGACTCTGCTTGAATCATAACACGAACTCCTAATTATACCCTACAATCAATAATCCATCTTTTTGTTTTCGAAAAAGGGCGCGACTCTAATATTTTAACAAGATCACCAACCTTGCATGTGTTATTCTCGTCATGCACAGCATACTTTCGATGTCTCCTTACATATTTCTTATATATCGGGTGCAGAACACGATCCTCAACTTCGACAAGAACAGTTTTATCATTTTTATCACTAACAACAACACCATATAAGATACGACTTGGCATAAATTATCTCCCGCAACAATACAACTGATGCAAACGAGTTTTCACTCTTGCTATATTTTTTTTACAACTCTTTATTGAAGACGTCTTAATTTCTTGCGTTGTCTTAGCCAAAATGCGCAAATTTAAATACTCTTTTTTCAATGTAAAATACAAATCATACAATTCTTTTGCATCTTTGTTCAATAAATCAGCAAATTTCATCCTTAACAACCTCAATCATACTACACGCTTAACAAATTTTGTACGGATTGGCAATTTCGAAGAAGCAAGAGCAAAAGCCTCCATAGCTACCTCCTCAGAAACACCATCTAATTCAAATATCACACGACCAGGATGAATCCTAGATGCCCAATACTCTGGGGATCCCTTTCCACTACCCATACGAACCTCTGCAGGCTTTTTAGAAACAGGTATGTCAGTAAAAACTCTAATCCAAACTCGACCAGCCCTCTTTATATATCTAGAGATCGCCCTTCTGGCCGCTTCTAATTGCCTAGCATTCACTCTTGCTGGCTCTACAGCCTTTAGGCCATAACTACCAAAACTCACAGAAGATCCTACTAGCGTATTGCCCTTTATCCTACCTTTAAAAGCCTTCCTAAATTTCGTTTTTTTTGGAGACATCATAAAACAAAAAACCTCCTCTCACTACACACGACTCTCTTTGGGAAACAGGCCACTGATCTCTCGATCGCCCCTGTATATCCAAACCTTCACTCCGCATATCCCATACGTTGTCCTTGCAGTACCAACACTGAAATCGACATCTGACCTCAAGGTATGAAGAGGAACCCTCCCATCCCTGTACCATTCAGTACGGGCAATCTCTGCACCCCCCAAACGTCCTGAAACACTACATTTAATTCCTAAGGCACCCATTCTCACAGCAGACTGCATAGCCTTTTTCATAGCCCTCCTATAAGAGACCCTTTTCTCAATCTGATACGCAATACTCTCTGCCACCAAGTATGCGCTGAGTTCTGGCTTCCTAACGTTAACGACATTAATAATTACGTCAGAACCAGTAATATCAGAAATCTTTAATTTTAAGTTATCTAAATCAGTGCCACTCTTCCCAATCAAAATGCCGGGTCTAGATGCATAGATATCCACACAAGCTTTCTTAGCAGGGCGCTCAATAACAACACCAGCAACACCAGCAGAAGAACAATGCTTTTGTATATATTTCCTAATTTGTATATCCTGTAATAACAGCTTTGAATAATTCTTATCCGAAAACCATTTAGAGTTCCATGTTCTTAAAACACCCAATCTAAACCCCACTGGATTAACTTTCTGTCCCATACCACAATCCTCTATTCTCTTTCTTCTAAAATCACGCTAAAATGACTAAATGGCTTCACGACAGACCCACCACGACCACGGCCGCGTGGATGAAATCTTTTCAATTTTAAACTATAACCAACGTAAGCCTCCTTTATGTACAACAACTCTCTTCTTAAACCATGGTTATTCTCAGCATTAGATATAGCGGATAACAACGTCTTCCGAACATCAGTAGCAACACGCTTTTTGGAATACAACAAAACCCCCACAGCTCTATCGACGTTCATACCACGAATCATAGACACAACTATATTTAATTTTTGAGGACTAATCCTCAATCTTCGCAATACAGCCTTAGCAACTCTGCTATTCATAATCATCTCCTAGCTTTTTTATCTGCACCATGCCCATAATAGGTACGAGTGGGGGCAAACTCCCCAAATTTGTGCCCCACCATCTCTTCATTTACAGTTATAGGAACAAACTTCTTACCATTATGCACCCCAAAAGTTATCCCAACAAATTGGGGTAGCACCGTCGAACGCCTCGACCAAATCTTGACCACTTCAGAACGACCAGAAGACTTAATCAACTCAGCCTTCTTCACTAAATACCTATCAAAAAAAGGCCCTTTCCAAACAGATCTACTCACAAATATACCCCTTTATTTACGTCTTGAAACTATATACTTAGCAGTACGCTTATTGCGTCTGGTTTTCTTCCCTTTAGTAGAAATACCCCATGGCGTAACAGGGTGCCTTCCACCAGAAGTCTTCCCTTCTCCACCACCATGTGGGTGATCTATAGGGTTCATAGCAACTCCCCTCACACACGGCCTACGCCCTAACCATCGACTTCTACCCGCTTTTCCATAACTCCTATTTTGATGATCAGGATTAGAAACAACACCCACGGTAGCCATACAGTCACCATCTACAACTCTTTGCTCACCAGAAGGAAGTCTTAATACTACACTATTTCCATCACGACCAACAACCTGCACACCGACTCCAGCAGAACGAGCCAACTGCGCTCCTTTCCCTATTTTCAATTCAACATTATGAACAATCGTACCAATTGGAACATTTTTCAAGTACATAGCGTTACCCGGTTTTACATCAGCCTTACCTGAAGAAATTATCTTATCTCCTATCTTGATTTTTTGAGGAGCTATTACATATCTGTACTCACCGTCCTCATACTTTACTAACGCGATGAAAGCACTTCTGTTCGGATCATACTCTAACCTCTCCACAACAGCACTAATATCTTTCTTGTTACGCAAAAAATCTATCTTTCTATATCGCCTTTTATGACCACCACCACGATTCCAAACAGTAATATGTCCATGATTATTACGACCAGCTCTATTAATTTTGCATTCCGTCAAGCCCTTAAACGGACTTCCACTCCAAAGATCGTCCCTATCTATGTTAATTAGCTGTCTTTGAGAAGCTGTAACTGAATTATAATGCTTTAATCCCATATAATCTAAACTCCAACACCAAGATCTATCTTATGACCATCTTCTAAACGCACTAAAGCTTTTTTATAATTAGAACGACGACCTTTTAAACCTTTAAAAACCTTAACCTTACCCTTGGTAACAAGAGTATTCACAGATTGTACTTTTACATTAAAAATCATTTCCACTAGACGCTTTATCTCACATTTATTCGCACCAATTGACACTTTAAAAACATAAACGTTAGCAAGATCTAATAAAGAGCTAGACTTCTCTGTCAATATAGGGAGACGAATTACATCGTAACCATTACAATGGGCCTCACAAACATAATTTTTCATATCAATCTCCTTTCTAGGTCTTGCACAGCATTCACAGACATAATCAATTTATCTTTTTTTATTATATCATAAACATTTAAACCTATTTGTGGCAAAAAATCGAAGCCTACCACATTAGAAAGAGCACGAGCAACAGAATCACTATGCAAACTATCGATAAACAAAGCAGAACCTACCTCTTTAAATCTACGCACAAAATCTGCAGTCTTCATAAAATCAACATGATGTAAAGAATCAACAATTAACAAGCTACCATTTCTCACTTTATCTGACAAAGCCATCTTCAATCCCAGTTTACGTATTTTCTTTGGTAAAGATAAACTGTGATCCCTCAATACAGGACCGAACACAACACCACCACCTCTAAACTGCACAGCTTTTCGGGAACCATGACGGGCACCGCCAGTACCTTTTTGACGATACATCTTCCTTGTCGTACCGTGCACATCAGATTTTCCCTTAACAGCATGTGTGCCACTTCTCCTTTTAGATAACTGCCACAAAACAACCCTCGACAGTATATCTTTTCTGGGTAACACACAAAATACATCATCCGAAAGCTCTAATTCTCCGACAGAGACATTCTCGCTACCTAATACATGAAATTTCATAATTTTTCCCTATCAATTACTATACACACCTTAGAATGGCATCACGGACATATACAACACTATTCTTCGCTCCAGGGACACAACCATGAATGAAAATAACACCCTTATCTAAATCTACGGAATGAACTTTTAAATTAAGCACAGTAACCCTGCGTCTCCCCATATGACCAGCCATCTTCTTGTTTTTGAAAACACGACCAGGCAAGGTCCTATTACCTGTCGAACCATGACACCTATGAGTGATAGAAACACCATGCGTCGCCCTAAGACCACCAAAACCATGCCTCTTCATAGCACCAGCAAACCCTTTACCTATCGATAATCCTGTCACATCAACACACTGACCAACAGAAAAATGGTCAGCTTTTAAAACATCACCAATATTGTAATCTAATATATTATCAACTCTATACTCTTTCAAAATTCTATAATTTTTAGAATTCACGCTTTTAAAGTAACCCAGCTGCGGCTTGTTTAAATATTTTTCACCACATTCTCCACAACCAAGTTGCACAGCATCGTAACCATCCTCATTTTTTTTCCTAAGAGCAACAACTGTGCAAGGATTAACCTTCAAAACAGTTACAGGAACCTGCACACCATTGTCGTCAAATAACTGAGTCATACCCACCTTCTCGGCAATCAACCCTACTCTCATACACCTTTTCCTAAACAAAAACAAACTTGGCTTCAGCAACACAAACTGAAGCCTACAGAACACATTGTACTACAATTTTATTTCAACATCAACCCCTGCTGCTAGATCCAATTTCATCAAAGCATCTACCGTTTGAGGAAACCACTCTGTAATATCAATAAGACGCTTATAAGTCCTAATCTCAAATTGTTCCCTAGATTTTTTATCAATATGAGGGGACCTATTGACTGTATACCTTTGTGTACGCGTTGGAAGAGGGATAGGACCTACAACTTCCGCGCCGGTCCTCCTTGCTGCATCAACTATTTCTCTAACTGACTGATCCAATAATTTATGATCATAAGCTTTTAACCTAATTCTTATATTACGCCATTCCATCTAAAAAATCCCTCTTTCTATACACTGTCACTTTATTATTTTAGAAACAACACCCGCACCAACGGTTCTTCCGCCTTCTCTTATAGCAAAACGAAGATTCTCCTCCATGGCAATAGGCACAATGAGCTGTACTTTTATTTTAACATTATCACCAGGCATAACCATTTCAACACCTTCAGCTAATGATACAGTACCTGTCACATCTGTAGTCCTAAAATAAAATTGAGGTCTATAATTCGCAAAGAACGGAGTATGACGTCCACCCTCTTCCTTGGTCAATACATAAACTTCAGCCTCAAACTCAGTGTGAGGAGTTATGGTTCCAGGAGCTGCTAACACCTGACCTCTTTCAACTTCTTCCCTCTTTGTACCTCGAAGAAGAGCACCTATATTATCTCCTGCTTCTCCTTGATCAAGTAACTTCCTGAACATCTCAACGCCAGTCACAGTAGTTTTTTGTGTAGGTTTTATACCCACAATTTCAACTTCTTCACCAACTTTTATAACACCTCTCTCAACACGCCCTGTAACAACTGTCCCACGACCTGAAATCGAAAACACATCCTCTATAGGTAACAAAAAAGGTTTATCAATCGCCCTTTCCGGTTGAGGGATATACGAATCAACAGCTTCCATTAATTTCATAATAGAATCCTTTCCTAACGATTGATCTCCACCCTCCAGTGCAACCAATGCAGAACCACGAATAATAGGAATTTGATCCCCTGGGAAATTGTAAGAACTCAATAATTCTCTCACTTCCATCTCAACTAGATCTACAAGTTCAGGATCGTCCACCATATCCATCTTGTTCAGATAAACCACTAGCGCAGGAACTCCAACCTGACGAGCTAACAAAACATGCTCTCTTGTCTGAGGTTTTGGACCATCTGCAGCCGATACAACAAGTATGGCACCATCCATCTGCGCAGCACTAATCATATTTTTTACATAATCAGCATGTCCCGGACAATCCACATGCGCGTAATGCCTCGTAGCTGTCTCGTACTCAACGTGAGCGGTAGATATAGTTATACCTCTCGCTTTCTCTTCAGGCGCACCATCAATCTCATCATAAGCTTTAAAATTCGCTTGCCCTAAATCAGCCAAAACCTTAGTTATTGCAGCCGTTAACGTAGTTTTTCCATGATCAACATGACCTATCGTCCCTATATTACAATGCGGCTTAGATCTCTCAAATTTTTCTTTTGACATTTTATCACTCCATAAAAAAAACAATTAACACTATCGTCCATATATTACGACATTTTAGCTTTTATTTCATCAGCAATATTCTGAGGAACCTGTTCATAATGATCAAAAACCATAGAAAATTGCGCACGTCCCTGACTCATAGAACGCAACACATTTACATAACCGAACATATTTGCTAACGGAACCATAGCTGATATCACACGTGCATTCCCTCTTTGATCCATACCAGAAACTTGCCCCCTACGACTATTAAGATCACCTATGACATCTCCCATATAATCCTCTGGTGTAACAACATCAACTTTCATCATAGGTTCCAACAATCTAGGTGCACACTTCACAACACCTTCCTTAAAAGCTGCACGAGAAGCTATTTCGAAGGCCAAAACACTAGAATCAACATCATGATATGCCCCATCAATTAACGTAGCTTTAAAATCTATGACGGGAAAACCTGCAACTACCCCTGTCTCCATAGCAGATTGTAAGCCTTTAATTACTCCTGGTATATACTCTTTTGGAACAACACCACCTACAATTTTGTTATCAAATACAAAACCCGATCCTGGTTCAAGAGGTTCAAACACTATCTTAACACGAGCAAATTGACCAGCACCACCAGATTGCTTCTTATGAGTATAATCAATCTCCCCAGCCTTTGTTACAGTTTCACGATAAGCAACTTGAGGAGCGCCCACTTTTGCATCGACCTTATACTCTCTTCTTAAAATATCAACTTTGATATCTAAATGCAGCTCTCCCATCCCTTTAATTATAGTTTGCCCAGATTCAGGATCAGACGAAACTTTAAAAGAAGGATCTTCTGCAGCCATCCTGGACAAAGCTATCCCCATCTTTTCTTGATCAGCCTTCGTATTAGGCTCTATAGCAATCTCTATAACAGGCTCCGGAAATTCCATTTTTTCCAGAATAACAGGTTGTGTAGGAGAGCATAACGTCTCACCAGTAGTAGTATACTTCAAACCACACAATGCAACAATATCACCAGCAGCGGCATACTTTATATCTTCTCTATTGTTTGCATGCATCAACAACATACGACCTATACGTTCTGATTTATCCTTTACAGAATTTAAAACACTACTACCCGATTCTAAAATACCGGAATAAACTCTAAAGAACGTTATGCTACCAACAAAAGGATCCGTCATAATCTTAAAAGCCAAACCGGAAAATGGTTCAGCATCATCAGGATTGCGTAAAACCTCATTACCCTTCAAATCAACTCCCTGTATCGCACCTATATCCAGAGGAGAAGGAAGGTAATCGACAACAGCATCAAGCAGCGGCTGGACACCTTTATTTTTAAAAGCGGTACCACACATAACTGGAACAAACCTTCCACTTATAGTCCCTTTTCTTATGCAACTTTTAATCAAATCGATGCAAATATCTTTTCCATCAAGATAAGCTTCCATGGCAGAATCATCGACCTCTACTATTGTATCAAGAAGCTTAACGCGATATTCTTCAGCTTTTTCTTTAAGAGAGTCAGGAACATCAACGATATCATAATGCGCACCCATATCCTCGCTACTCCAGATATAAGCCTTCATATTAACCACATCCACGATACCACTGAATTCGCTTTCTGACCCAATAGGCAGAGCCAAAACGACGGGCCTAGCACCCAGCCTATCGACAATCATATCAACACACCTATAGAAATCCGCTCCCATTCTATCCATCTTGTTTACAAAACAAATTCTCGGAACACGATACTTATCAGCTTGCCTCCATACAGTCTCGGATTGAGGCTCAACCCCTGCGACACCATCAAAAACCGCAACAGCACCATCCAAAACCCTGAGACTCCTCTCAACTTCAACAGTAAAATCAACATGCCCCGGTGTATCTATGATATTGATTCTATGACCTTTCCAAAAACAAGTAGTCGCAGCAGAAGTTATAGTAATACCCCTTTCTTGTTCTTGCTCCATCCAATCCATGGTGGCCGCACCTTCGTGGACCTCTCCTATTTTATAAGATTTTCCCGTATAAAACAAGATACGCTCAGTAGTTGTAGTCTTCCCGGCGTCAATATGCGCCATGATACCTATATTGCGATAATTTTCGATCTTAGTTTCGCGTTTCATAACCATTCCCCAAAACTACCATCTATAATGAGCAAAGGCTCTATTCGCTTCTGCCATCTTATGCGTATCTTCACGTTTCTTAACGGAAGCACCTTTCCCAGATGCCGCATCAAGAATCTCAGCAGCTAAACGCTCCTCCATAGTATTTTCTGAGCGACCCCTCGCAGCATTTATCAACCATCTGATGGATAAAGCCTGAGCACGTACAGGAGCAACCTCTGTTGGAACCTGATAAGTTGCCCCTCCAACTCTTCTTGATCGAACCTCTAAAGTAGGCCTAACATTATTTAAAGCGTCATGAAACAACTCAAGGCAATTCTTCCCATTTTTTCCTTGAATTCTATCGAACGCACCATAAAGTATACGCTCAGACACTGACTTCTTTCCATCATACATCAAGCAATTCATAAATTTCGTGACTATGACGTCACCATATTTAGGATCCTTAAATATCTCTCTTTTTTCAGCAGCTCTACGTCTCGCCATATGCTTTCCTCTTCCCAAAAACTATTTAGGTTTCTTCGCGCCATATTTGGAACGCGACTGTTTCCTATCTTTAACCCCTTGGGTATCTAAAGTACCTCTTATTATATGATATCGAACACCAGGCAAGTCTTTCACACGCCCACCGCGAATCATAACAACAGAGTGTTCCTGTAGATTGTGACCCTCACCAGGGATATAACCAGTAACCTCAAAACCATTCGTCAAACGAATACGAGCAACCTTTCTCAAAGCTGAGTTAGGTTTTTTAGGAGTTGTCGTAAACACACGCGCACATACACCGCGCTTCTGCGGACAAGATTCCAAAGCAGGAACCTTGTTTCTATAAACCCTAGCTTTTCTAGGCGTTTTTATCAACTGGTTAATTGTAGGCATTATTCCCTTTTCTTAACAAAAAATCATAACAAACAGCGTAAAAACACGCCGACATTTATAATATATTCTACACACCTTATACATGTAAAGTCAATATCATACGAATGAATAACACAATTATTTTTCTAAACTAAAAAAAATCTTAACACGAAATAATTGACATACTCATCAGAAATCAACCTTTCAGTACATAACATCAAGTTTCACACTACATTGTATCCCTCCTTTTATAATAACATTATATAAATTTTTATTGTGACATTTTTATAACAAGAAATTATATATATAAACTATTTTACATATAACATCGTGTTTAATGTGTACCATAAGATAATAATAACATATATATTGCTATACCATGACATTTCGTACACATTTTTTTTAGGATAATATAAAAAAAACCAATCCGAAAATTTTAACGGAATGGTTTCGAAGAAAAAAAATAAAATTACAACTATCTTATAGCTGTGAATATACGTTCATATCTTATTGAAAAAGGCCATTTTAATGGTTCAAATATCGTCGCACTCGTTGAAAAGAATATACATTCCGCACGCCCCATAATACGTTCTAGAGGAATAAATCCAACGGCTTCCATAACACGACTATCTTGTGAGTTATCACGATTATCTCCCATCATGAAATAATGTCCTTCAGGAATAACAAAAGGTCCAACATTATCAAGATGACCCTTCCCAAAATCATCCCTCTTTATGATGACATGTTCAAAGTCACTATCCGGAAATTTTTCCATAAATCTTTTATAAACCGTATATTCTCCACGATCTATTATGGAAAATGTTTCCATCTCCCTAAGTTCAACGGGTTTTTGATTGATGTGAACGACCCCGTCTATAACTTGGATCGTATCTCCTGGCATCCCTATGATTCTTTTTATATAATTTAAATCCCGATCCTTTGTATTTCGAAAGACAACAACTTCCCCTCTCTTCGGGAGAGTATTTCCAAAGATTCGTCCATTCAATTTTGGAAGAGGAAGATTAAACGTTCCAATCCTGAAAGAATCATTCGAATACCCATAAACAAATTTATTCACAATCAAAAAATCACCAACGAGAAGCGTTGGAATCATAGACCCAGACGGAATTTTGAAAGGTTGAAACAAAACACAATTCACGAATACAAAACCAAATAAAACAAAAATCCATTCCCTTAGACTTTTTTTAATATTAGAACTCGACATATCTCTTTAAAAACTCTCAATTATAACAAACGCACAAACATATGGTATCTCATCTGTAACGGAAACTTCAATATTAAACGATCTATCTCCAATTTTATCCATCAAATTTTTATGGGCCATATTATAAATCTTGACATACGGTTTCCCATCAGGATTGTGAAAAATTTCCATGTCCTTCCAAAAAATCCCACGAGTATTCGAGATAGCTTTTAACAAAGCCTCCTTGATAGAAAACATTTTCGTTAAAGATTCGACAAATCTAACACGTTTTTTACAAAAAGCTATCTCGTTTTTTGTGAAAATTTTATTTAGAAACCTATCTCCAAATTTATCGATCGAAGTCTTGATACGACGTGTATCAGACATATCAACCCCAACTCCCACGATCATTTTAATAAAATTCCTATAAAATTCAGTTTAGATACTTCTAAACTGAATAATTTTTAATAAAATGTTCAATTCTTGAGATCGTGTTATTTTTACCTATAATCTCCATGATTTCGAATACACTCGGGGAGATCAAACGTCCAGACAACGCACTCCTTAAACTCTGTGCGATTTCAACGAGTTTAATATTTTCATCTACTGACAACTTTTTCACTCTATCACACATCTCATCTTCGAATATATCATCATATTCATTTATTATATCAATAACTTTTCTCAACAATTTTATATGATTCAAAGATGCGTATTTCTGACATTTATCATCATAACTATCAGGAGACTTGATATATATATCACACGACTCTGCAAGATCGACTAATGTCTTCGCACGTTCCTTCAAACTATTCATTCCTTTTTTAATAAAATTGATAGAATCGTCTGATATATCTCCATATCTCTCCTTCAAGAATGGGAGAAGACTGTCGAGGAGTGAATCATTTGATCTCTCCCTTATATAATGTGCATTTAAATTATTGAGTTTTGCCATATCAAATCTCGAAGGAGATTTCCCAACAGAATCGAAGTCGAACCACTCTATAGCCTCATCCCTCGATATTATCTCATGATCTTGATGACTCCATCCAAGTCTCAATAAATAATTACATATGGCTTCTGGAAGATATCCGAGCTCTCGATAATCCTTCGCGCTCACAGCCCCATGACGTTTCGATAATTTCGTTCCATCAGGTCCATATATAAGGGGGATATGTGCGAATTTTGGAACATCCCATCCACACGCCTTATATATTTGAACCTGCCTGAATGTATTCGTTAGATGATCATCTCCTCGTATGACATGAGTTATTCCCATATCGTGATCATCAACGACAACAGACAACCTATATGTTGGGGTTCCATCAGATCGCAAGAGAATCAGATCATCAAGTTGAGAAT
>CAMYPB010000002.1 GCA_947285985.1 uncultured Holosporaceae bacterium | reverse complement strand
CCGCGATATACTATAAAAATAAAAAAAATTTTGTATCCTCAAAAAAATCCATATCTATTTGTGAGTTGAATTTAGACGGTCGTATAATAACGTTCCTCGAAAAATTGTCGAAAATGAAGAATAAAATAAATAGTGTGTCGTGTTGGCCAATTTGGATTATCGACAATTATTTTCAAAATTATCAAAAAGACAACACAAATGATAAATGTTCGATCTTCATAACGTATAACAAAGATATCTGCGATATAATGGCATACTATAAAGAATCGATCGTATGTTATAGACAGTATAACACACTCTCGAATTCTTTCGATGAACACAGTGAATTACAAAATGTTATAAAATATATCTCCCAAAACTTCAAGATATCGTATGAAGAATTTTCCGTGTATTCTATCAATGAGGAAAATATCGATATGCTCGTCTATAAAAACACGAGGCCAACAAAATTTATATCCCTCGATATAGAAATAGAAAATCCAACATATAGTATAATAAATTTCAAAAATTGTATACGTGCAACAATATGCCTTCTATTTTGTATTATTATCCTCCAAATTAAAGATATAATATCCTTGAAATCATCGTTATCTCACAACCTATCCATAATCTCGTCCATCGACAAGGATATCCTCGATGAAAAAGAAATATGGAATAATATAGATGATAAAATATATAGAAATATAAATATCGAAAGAATTATATCAAGTATACTCGAAAATACAGAACATCAAATATTGTTGAGGAGCATCGAATACGAAAAGAATAACGAATCACATGAAATCCATCTCCATCTCAGACCACTCAATAAAATTGAAACAAATTATTCGAAAAATTTAGATATTTTTGGGTATAATTTTTCTATAGACGTCATGGATGATGGAATAGAATGTCATGGGGCATGTTGATAAAATCTTCATTAAATTGAAGAATAATATTATATCAAGGGACAACAGATTATATATTCTGACGATTTTTATATGTATTGTTATTATATATATTTTGTCGTGTATTTCATCGGATATTGAAAATGAACAAAAAAGAATAAATCCAACATTTCAATATGCCCGTATGTTGAATAACGACAAAAATAGAATGCATTTTATAAAATCACATCTCTTCAACAAAAACAAACAAGATTTTGAAAAATTTATCAAAAAGCACGCAAAAAACTTAAAAATTGATATAAATGAATTCAATATCGAACATGAAAAAGAATACACATCAAACGTATACATCCAAAAAATACGTATAAATCTTTCCGCATGGCATGATATATCCATCTTCCAAATATTAGATAGTATAGAAAATTTTAGTCCTGGATTCATAAGTATAACAAATGTTGCGATCAATAGAATATCCAATATCAACAATAAAACAAAATCTTTGAATGCGGAGGTCGTATGCGATCTATTCTTCCTACAATAATAATATCCCTAATATTATCATCGAATTTATCCTCAAAATCATTCTTCATGAATGATGAGGAATCGAAGATTATGATGTCAATAATAAATGATGAATACAACCCCAATAAAAATGATAATAAATCAAAAAATATAAAAATATGTGCTGAAAAAATACATGTATCCGGAATATTTTATATCAATGAAGAAAATTGGACGATCTGGATAAACGATGTTCCATACTCCTCAATAGGACAACATAAAGATTTCTCAATAGATAATGTCTCTCAACATCATATCTCACTCACCCTAAATAATGGAGATACCCTCGAGATAGATATTTGAAAAATCGGATTATTAACGATTTTTTAACTATTAGTGTGATACACTCAATAATGAGTTTGATATTCGATGTTTCTATAAGGAGGATTTATATATGAATACAAAATTATTACTCGGTCTCTTATCTGGAATTCTTGTTATTGCAGGTAATAACGTTTCTTATTCAAATGATATGAATAATAATGAAGACGATTTCGATCCATATAGTATGGTTCGAGAGACAAGAAATGCAATCAAACGAGAAGCTTTAAACAAAGCGACAGAAAACATGAAAGAAAATGTCAAATATAGAATACACGGCATGAAGAATGATTTATTGGATGCGAAGAATAAATTAAAGGAGGTTAATCCAAAAGATCAACGCATTTCTAACCCTGTATCAAATATAGATCGTCTACGTTATGACGTAGAAAAAATATTGGACATAGGCAATAAAAATCGTGATTTTATATTTAATAAAAATGTGAATACTAATCCAGATAGATTGGATCTATTTTACGCAACACGCAGCAGTATATCAAATTTGATGTATATCATCGATAGATTGAGATCATCGTCTATAAAATTTGAACCAGGGGATAATATAACTGTAGATTATGCAACTGTCGTGTTGAATCTCGTAAAGATCATGAAAGGTATACTAGAGGATTGTGGAATTGATCCAAAAACAGGAAGAATTCTTCAAAACTAGTTGATATTGATAAAATTATATAATATTCCTCCACGGAGCATCTCCGTTCTGTGGAGGTCATGAAATCATTATTACGCATTTATATAATTGTCAACAAAATTTCGATGATGTGTTATCATATCGTATAATTTTAGACAAATGCGTGATTAACACTATGAAAGTCGCTAATATTCTAAAAATCAGTATAAATCGTTATAGAAGAACAATAATATTTATTGTTATTGGAATTATATTATCTATTATATTATATAGTGCATTGAATACAAATAAACACCCTATGAATATTTCGAAGGTCGTTGAGACGGAGATCATTCAAAATGGACGTCTTCGAAGGATGGAAAAATTCATAGGAACGATACGTTCGAAAAATTATTGTGTTTTGATTGCGAAATCAAATGGGACGATAGACACATTGTATCATGCGGGATCCTCAATGAAGAAGGGAGATATAATCGCGAAGATCGACAATCCAGATATCGAAAAGAATTATGATCTCTGTTTGAACGCGGAAAAACTCGCGAGACTTCAATATGAACGTATCAAGAAACTCGAAAAATCGGGAGCATCGAGTCGCGGAAATCTCGAAGAGAAAGAAAAGGCCTGGATAGACGCACAAAGAATGTTGTCCCTCTCAAAAATAGAATTGGACAATATTATGATCAAGGCCCCTTTCAATGGGATCTTGGGAGTCTATAAAATAAAGGATGGAGAACAAATTCGTGTGGGGGATCAAATCGTCAGTTTCTATGATCCAAACAATATGGTCATCGATTTTGATATCCCCGGGGAATTTATCGACAAAATAAAAGATGGACAAACTGTCATAATAAACAATAGTATAGAATCAAATATAACTCATATACAAAAGGCTATCGACGAAGAAAAACATATGTGTCCCGCATATATCGATATAAAAAACAATAATAAAAATGATGGTTTGATTATAGGGGATAATGTATACCTCGATGTCGTTATAGAACAAAAAAATAACGCAATAAATGTTTCAAAAAATGCAGTATTCATAAGAAATGATAAGAATTTTGTGTATGTCGTGAAGAATAATGTCCTAGAATTAAGGAATGTCGAAATAGGTATAACAGAAAATGAACGCGTGGAAATAACAAAAGGTCTCCTCAAAAATGAAGAGGTCGTTTCAATTAGTCAGGATAGACTATACGACAAAATGACTGTTTCCATTGCAAAAAATAATAATAAAAAATAAGAGGTATTCTCATGAAAATTACTTCATATTTTATTAAAAAACCAGTCGCATCTATAGTATTGAATTGTATGCTCATAATGATCGGAATTATATGCATGAATTCACTGAGTATTCGAGAGTATCCGAAAGCTGAGACATCTGTGATAACTGTCGTTTCAACGTATCCAAACGCGAGTCCAGACCTCGTTGAAACGTCCCTCACAAATATTCTAGAAGATAAATTATCGGGAGTTGAAGGAGTTGAAACGATTAGATCATGGTCGTCCCATGGAAAATCCGAAATACGATTGAATTTCAAGATGGGAACTCAGATAGACAAGGCCGTCTCAGATATACGCGATGGAATAAGTCTCGCGCGTTCAAATCTCCCAATAGACGTCAAAGAACCTGTTATTATAAAATCTGGAAAATCAATGGGTGACACGTCTTTCATGTATATCTGTATTGAATCGAAATCCATGAGTTTTGGAGAATTGACACACTACGCAAAATTGAATATAAAAAATTCTCTACGTAGTATATCGGGGGTTTCCGCAGTTGAAGTTATGGGCCCTGAATATATGTATTCCATATGTCTCGATCCCAAAAAATTGTATGCATTTGGAATAAATGTTTTGGATGTCTTCAACACGATTCATATGAACAATATGTCTCTTCCCGTTGGAAAATATGATGATATTATCCCATCAACTCTCGAATCAGAATTGAAAAATGACGATGACTTTAAAAATCTTATCATACGTTATCAAAATCTAATGAATCCTCGAGAAAAACAGTATGCCGTTTTTTTGAAGGATATCGCGAATATAAAACTAACGACAAGTGATGATATGAGAATACACGTCAATAAAAACCCTGGTATTTTCATGTCTATAGACCTTTCATCCGACGCAAATCCCCTCGAAGTTTCAAAATCAATAAAAAAAGAATTATCGAAAATAAAAAGGGGTATACCAGAAGATATGAAGATCGATATTGTTATGGATCAATCTGATTTTATTGATACTTCCATAAATAATATTTATCATGCGACATTTGAAGCTGTTATCCTCGTTTTATGTATAGTATTCTTATTCCTTCGAAATATAATATCAACTATAGTTCCATTGATTACTATCCCTATATCTCTCATTGGATCAATTTTATTTTTGAAGATTTGTGGATTTTCGATAAATACAATGACATTACTTGCGATGGTCTTGGCCGTTGGACTCGTTGTTGACGATGCGATTGTCATTCTCGAGAATATAGCCCGTCATATAGAGGAGGGAAAAAGTTCGCGTCAGGCCGCGATTGAAGGGTCGAACGAGATAGGATTCGCGATCATCGCGATAACTTTGACTCTCGTGAGTGTTTTCGCGCCCTTCGCGTTCATACAAGGATCTATCGGACAATTATTCATAGAATTCGCAGTCGCACTCGCAGGGAGTGTTTTATTATCGGGAATAGTTGCCTTGACTTTATCTCCTCTTATGTGTTCTGTTATCCTCAAGAAAAACTCCAAAACTATACTTCCACAATTTGATATTTTCTTTGAGAGATTAATCACAAAATATAAAATTCTCCTATCGAGAGTAATCATCAATAAAAAGATACCATATACTATTGCTATAATATCGAGTATTGTCAGTATATTCTTTTTTATAAGACTTCCGAGTGAGACGGCCCCGAAAGAAGATCGTGGACTCATAGGATTGTCTCTCCCATCGATTCCCTCTCAAAACCTTGATTTTTATGATAATCAACTTCGAAAAGTCGAGAATATGATAGATAATATCCCCGAGATAAAACATATCCTTGGGATCACGTCTGATTGGGGAACGGCCGTTATCCTCCCTTTGAAACTCAAGAAAAATCGTGAAAAATCTGCGAATGAAATTATAAATTCTATATATCCGAGATTTTTAGGAATTCCATCTCAAGATGTTTGGCCATGGAGTTGGGATTCGAATCTTCCAGGACTTTCCGATGAAATTTCGTTTTCCGATATAGAAATCGTTATATCGTCAACTGAAGATTATAAAAATATATATAAAGTTATCGAGAATATTAGATCAATACTCGATAAAAATCCATCCTTCAAGAATGTACGTCATGATCTCGATATCAACACATTGACATACAAAATCGAAATCAACCATGATATTGCATCTAAATTGGGGATAAACAATCAACAGATTTCGAGGGCTATAGAAGTTTTCTTCAGTGGGAATCGAAGTTTAAATTTCCAAAAGGATGGAATTTTATACGATATTAAAATCGAAGTTCAGAAATCTCCGATGAGTTTGAGTGAGATATATATCATCAATAATCTTGGAAAGAAGATATCATTATCAACGATCGCGAACATAAGGAAAACAACGGAACCTAAAAAATTGTTTCATCACAATCAGATGAAATCCGTTACTCTTGGAGTGAATATCGGGGATAAGGAAAAATTTTCAACGGCCTATGAAAAATTGAATCGTATACTCGATGAAAATCTTCCAAAATCCTACAAAAAAAGTCCGATAGGAGCCGCGAAGTCATTGGAAGAATCATCGAATACTATGACATTACTCTTTATATTATCAATTATTTTCATATTTGCAATATTATCCGTTCAATTTAATAACTTTTTAGATCCTATTATTGTATTGATGACGATTCCCCTCGCGTGTTCTGGGGCCCTCTTCACACTCTGGATTTTCGATATTTCATTGAATATATATACGCAGGTTGGACTCATAACATTGATCGGACTCATCACGAAACACGGAATATTGATAGTTGAATTCGTCAACCAACTGATAAAAAACGGAATGAATTTGAAGAATTCCATACGAGAAGCCTCATCATTGAGATTACGCCCTATCCTCATGACGACGGGCGCGATGATCTTCGGACTCATCCCCCTCGTTTTGTCGAAGGATTCAGGACATGAATCACGCGAATGTCTTGGATATGTTCTGATCGGAGGATTGTTCTTCGGAACGTTCTTCACACTCGTCGTCCTCCCAACAATATGCTATAACTTTAAAAAATCATTCCAGAAAAATTTATCATAAATTGTTGGCGATTATTTGTCAGGGATTGTTGTGCAAGGATTTTATATAAAATTATTGAAAATTCCGCACAAATAATCCCTGTTTTTTTCAGGTATTTGATTTGTTTTTGCAATAAATTGTGACAAAATCCAATCTATCCAAGTTATGAATTTATATTTTTCAGGCCCAAAACTATGAGTTCATTTGTTTGTATATTTTTATAATCGTTATTTTTCATGATATCGTTTATGACGCGTATAACGTGGGATTTTTGATATCCAAGACTCACGAGTCCCAATATTGCGTCATTCACGTTTTGATCATTATATATATTGTTGTTATTATTTAGATTATTGTTATTTTGTGGATCTATTGTTAATTTTGTGAGGGATTTATCTTTGAGTTCAAGGAGTATACGGGAGGCCGTTTTTTTCCCGATTCCATTCACACGACACAAAATCGAACTATCTTGCGTCGCGATTCCAACGGCTATCTCCTGGATTGAAAGACTCGATATAATAGACATCGCGGATTTAACTCCAATTCCTGGAACATCGAGGAGGGCCTTGAAAATCGTGAGTTCCTCGGAATTTTGAAATCCACAGAGATATTGTTGATCCTGTTTAAAAATATGCATCGTTTTTATATCAACATAATCCCCAACATGAATATTCTCAATCAATTTCGAGGAGACGAAGACCATATATCCAACTCCGTTCACATCGATAATAATCGTTGAATCATCGTTTATACTATCAATATTTCCCTTCAATTTCGCGATCATTTGAATTTTTCCTCTGCCTTCTTGATATACATATCAGTATACATAAAAATATCTTCAGGAGTACTTATTTTTTCAGGAGAGTGGATATTATCGAGCATATCCCTAATAAAATCATATATATACGTGAATCTTACCCTCCCCTTCAAAAACATATCAACAATATACTCATTGAATACGTTGAATGCAATACATTTCCACTCAGAATATGATCTATACGCAAGATTCAAACTATTTTCCTGCCAACGTTTTGGAGTTTGAAAATTTAAACTAAATATTTGTTGAAAATTTATATCAAAATTATCACAAAATCGATTCAAACGACTTGGATAATAGAGTGCATATTGGATAGGAATTTTCATATCGTGATCACTCATGAGAGTTTTGATAGAATTGTCATAAAATTTTATCATACCATGAATAATAGATTCCTTGTGGATAACGGCCTGAATTTTATTTATATCGATATTGAAGAGATACGCGGCCTCAATTATTTCGATTGCTTTATTTATGAGGGTTGCGCTATCTATCGTTATTTTTCGTCCCATCTTCCAATTTGGATGTTTCAAGGCATCATCCAAACAGACATATTTCAATTCGTCTTCTTCGAGGTCACGAAATGGACCTCCCGAAGCTGTGAGTATAAGTTTGTATACATCGTGTATAGATTCCCCACTTAAACATTGGAATATTGCGTTATGTTCTGAATCAACGGGAATAATATTTGTGTTATACTTTCTTGCGAGATTCATAAAAAGTTCACCCCCAGAAACAACGACCTCCTTCGTTGCGAGGGCTATATTTTTCGCATGTCCTATGGATTGGAACGATGGAATTATTCCAGACGACCCCGATATACACATCATGAGAATATCTATATCATCGAGACTCGCGATATTTTTCATCTCTTCTCTTGGGAAGATCATTGTATTTTTATTGGTATTTTTGAAAAATTCACGAACAATTTGATATGAATCAGGATTATTGACGACGACGAATTTCGGAGAGAATTCTTGAATTTGTTTTATTATTTCATGATGATTTCTATCGCATACGAGAGAAACTATCTCGAAATCGTCCATATTCTCGCGAATAACATCGAGAGTTTTGAGGCCTATTGTTCCCGTCGATCCGAATATATTTATTTTCTTTTTATTTGTCATAAGAAAATCATCCTATATATTATATAGACATGTGAGACCATGAGGAAACTATCGAGTCGATCACACACTCCTCCATGTCCTGGAATAATACATCCCGAATCCTTTACGTTTAAATATCTCTTAACTTTTGATTCGAGGAGATCCCCATAGATAGACGAAATTGCAAGTATAGAAGAAAGTATTAATATTTTTATATTGTATTCTAGATAGTATGACATGTATAGTGATGATATAGCAACAGACATAATAAATCCAATAATTGCCCCTGACCATGTTTTATTTGGACTAATCTTTGGAGCGAGTTTCGGACCCTTCAATATTCTCCCCCCGAAATACGCGAAGATATCGGCAGACCAAACAATAACGAATACCCATAATAAATATATTCTATTGTCATAATAAAACCCAGAGAATGCCCAGTATATCATAGGGATTGTCATGTATAAGAGTCCCATCCAAAATAAAAGGTTTTTTCTAGTCTTGTTTATACTGAGCCATTCAAAAATCATGAGGAGAAGAGCGATCTGCATGAAAATATTCGTATATATTCCCCCCATGACAATACAAAATATCGATATAAAAGATAGGATTATCCCACTTATAAGACGAAGGATTAGATTATTTTCCATATGTTCGCTCTCTAAAATAAAATTCATCTATCGCGTTTTTGAGTTCGTTTTCATCGAAATCTGGCCATAAAACATGAGAAAAGTATAACTCACTATAAGAAATTTGCCATAACAAAAAATTACTTAATCTTTTCTTATTACTCGTTCGAACAACGAGATCAGGATCTGGCATAAAATGAGTATCGAGATTTTGAGATAAATTTTCGATACTAATCTCCAATCCTTTTTGAACGATTTTCTTGCAGGCCCTCACAATTTCGTCTCTCCCTCCATAACTAATCGCAAGATTGACATTTATTGTATTATTATTTTTCGTTTTCTCAACGAGATCATAGAGTATACTTTGAATATCAGTATCCAATTTTTCAATATTTCCAAGGAGGTTGAGTTTCGCACCTTTTTCTTGGAGTTCCTTTATGGACCTGTCCGTTTTGAAGAAGAAACGTGCGAGATTCATGAATTCTTTTATCCATGACTTTGGACGTTCCCAATTTTCTGATGAAAATGCATAAAATGTCACGTATTTCACACCATATTTTTGAGCAGCAAAAACAATCCGCGATATATTCCTCATACCTTTTAAATATCCTTCCATAATGGGACGATTATTCAATTTAGACCACGATGAATTCCCGTCCATAATGAAAGCAATATGTTGTATTTTATTATTCATATCTTTCATACTCAATTTTATCACTAAACAATAATATATGATCCCTTCGATTCAGACAATATTTTTATGTTATCGCATTATTTTTAGTATAAATCTATTAATATTCTCAAAATAAATACTCCACAACACGCAACATGATATCAAAGTTATTATAAATAAATACGTCCTCATACTCAATTTTCGACATGTTTCTATTATGGTATACTTCATTGTATACCCCCCCACTAAATACTTCAAAATATTGATGACACAAACAAACGACAAAATAGAGTATAGACCCCCGATAAACAACATATCATATCTTTTGAGTATCAAGAAATCCGAAAAAATCCAAAATTTAGAGAGAAATCCAAAAAATGGAGGAATAGATGTCATCGATAAAATCGCGATAATCATCGCAATCCAACATGTCTTCGATATCATAAACACACTCGATAAATCATTTTTACTTTGTATCTTCTTTCGAAAATTTATATATATTATAGATGTGAAGAATAACAATGATGAAATAGTATACGATAGAACGTATATCATTGCATCCTTGTTCAAAACCACCCTATTTCCATCGAGACACAAAACAGACAATCCGAATCCTATGTGTCCTATCGAAAAATATCCCATAAATTTTTTTATATTATCTTCGCGAAATGGCGCAACACATCCGATAATCATCGATATTATAGACGATATATTGATGAGTATTCGATAGGAATCTATTCCATTCCTCGATAGAAAATTACACATCTTCATTAGTATAATAAACATAACGATTTTAGAAATAGTATCCAAAATCAATATAATATAAAATCCAACCGATCTATAGACATCTATCATCCAAGAATGAAAAGGAGAGGCCCCCATCTTGAAAAGTATATAAGATAATATTAAAAATGTCCCTATCTCCCCCGTTATGGAAATATCATGGATTTTATCGATAAACGACACCCCTCCAAAATCTAGATAATATAAACTCAATCCATAAACATAACTCATTCCCGTCACAATCGATATAATCAAATATCTCTTCGCAATATCAATATTTTTATTATTATCGAAAAGGATGAATAACGTTAGACAGATTGTGTATAACTCAAATGCAATGAAGAATATTATTAGATTATTAGAGTATAACCCGAGTAATAATGAGAATTCAAAACCCAATACGACAACTATCAAATTTTGAGGTATAAAACTAGTATATCTTTTTGAAGACATCAAAAATACACATATTCCACTAACGAGTACTATAAAAAGAGCAAGACAATATGAACTATAATTATATATAAAAAGCCATGATGAATAGTATATCGAAAGAGATATAAATAAAATAATCGGAATCGCAACAATTCCATGAAATATAACAATACTTTTTATAAGAATATTTCGAAATTTGTCCTTATCTTGAAAAACACAAAAACACGATATGAAAAGTATGAAGAATCCTAAAAAAATCTCTGGAAATATTCCGAGTATATTTTCGATGATCAAACTCCCAACTGTCATGTGATTTTCTATATGCATGTTATTTTCTTTATCATAATATTATATATAAAATGCCCGATATCATAATTCGATATATCAATTCCAAATTCATCGCGCAAACTCGTTGATATCGGAGGAAGAGGAGAAAATTTCGTGTTTATTCCGATCCCAACAATAACATACGGATAAAAAACCTCAATTAAAACACCCGAAACTTTCTTATTGTTTATTAGTATATCATTTGGTCTCTTGATTTTTATACTATCACAACACTTATCAATACTTTTGATATATTCAAAAATAACATCTAAAACTATATCGTTAAGTATAGAGACAGAATTTTCACGAATCCCATACTCCGCAATATTGATTATATAAGATCCATGGAAATTCCCGGGCATACTCTTCCATGTTCGATCATTGAGTCTTCCTCGTCCTGAAGTTTGAATATCGGACATTATCAAAATATCATCAATTTTATTATATATAAAATCCATCGCGATATTTTGAGTTGTGTCCGTTTTATCGATATGAAGTATTTTCATAAAAATTTATGCCATATCTTTAAAATTTCGAATTTTATCTATTATATACGAGACTTCGTCCTCTGATAATCTTGGATGAACGGGAATCGATAAAATACGACTATACAATTCCTCGGTTTTTGGAAGATTGTATCCTCTATTGAATTTCGTCAATAAATGATTTGGTTTATACTGTATTCCTGATTCTATCCCATTATCCAATAGATATTTCTTAAGATGATTACGAACATTTTCATTTGGGAGAATTATTGGAAAAATATGAGGAACAGATGTCTTGTATTTTATAGGAAACAATTTTATCCATTCTATATCATGGAGTCCTTCAACATACATACGTGAATATAACTGACGTCTATATTTGATAATACCCTCAAATTTTCGAAGTTGTGCTCTTCCAATAGACGCACATATATTACTCATATGATATCTCCATCCCTGATCAACCGTGTCGGAATTCCAACTTCTTTGACCATTATAACGAGCCTCTGTATCTCCAATAACCCCAAGTAATCGTATATCTTTTAACTTATTGTATACTTCATTATTACTTGTGACAATTGCCCCTCCATCAGAACACGTTATATTTTTTATTGCATCAAAACTGAAACATAATGTTCCCGCTCGTTTTATGATATCTTCGTCTCCAAAGGAATGGGCCGCATCTTCAATAACGATCAAATTGTTATGGTCTGCGAAATCATAAATTTTATCTATTTTTTGATCACAACCCGCAAATAAAACGGGGATTATACATCTCGTTTTCTTTGATATTCTGTTTTTTATATCATCTATACTGATAAATCCATCGTCTATATCAATATCAACGGGTATAGGGATGGCTCCCGTCGCGGAAACTGCTTGAAATGTTGAGACAAACGTGAAACTTGGGACGAGGACTTCATCATCATTTCCAATTCCATGGGATTGCATCGCGATTTGGAGGGCCGCAGTACACGAATTCACGCAGCACACATTTATATCTTCTCTCCCCCAAAAATTTTTCAATTCCCTTTCGAATTCGCGAGTTTCAACGCCCATATTGAGGACATGACTGTCCAAAACACGACAGACTGCATCTTTTTCATCTTGATCGACGTATGGACTGGATAATTTTATCATATTTCATCATAATTTTTATCATTGTCCCCCATATTTTTGATCAAATAGGAAAAAAAGTCCACACTTTTTCATGTGGACCTCTTGTTTATATTATCCGTAAATATTTTGATCTATAAAGTTATCCGAGAAGATGTGCATCATATCTCTGTTGTAGTCTGAATCACGTTTTGTGAACAATTTGTTATATGTCACTGCGTTACCCGTGTTATTGTCGTCAAGAGCCCGCAATTCAAGAGCTTGCAATGCGCGAGTGAAATTATCCATGAAACATTGAATATTGGCCAAAACTTTATCTTTTGTATCCGAGAAATTGACAGTCTCAGATTTGTCATCACTCAAATCTTTCGCCAATTCTCCAACGAGTGTCAAATATTTGACGAGGGCTCCTTGAGGAGTTTGTTCGATATATGATGAATAAATCTTATCAGTTCCTTGCCCCCCTGTTCCCGTCTTTCCAAATTCGTTCCAACCTGTACTATCCCATGTGATTGCTGGATTTTTACCGAATTTAAATTCTCCTTTCGACACATCAAAAACCAATGGATTACCCTCAAAATTATTAAGACCATGAGGTAATTTTATAGTTTTTTCTTTATCATCAACAACTTCTGTGAATTTGTTACTTTTCGCTTCTGTAGGATTCAACCAATACGTGTATGATTCTGTTGTTATGATATCTTTCATTCCATAGAGGGATTCTACTATTTTATATACTTCTGGATTATCATTCAATACTTTATTTTCGTGTAAATATTTTACTTCTTCATTTATTTTTTTGATTATATCTTCAGTATATGTCTTCACAAATGCCATTTTATATGGCTTCAACCCATTCTCGATCTTAGAGTCGACTTGCTCCTTTAATTTGAACAAACCCAAACTATTCATGTCTTTGAAAAAGCTTTCAAAACGAGTTTTTACGTCGCCATTATAATAATCTTTACTACACAATGCATGAGCGACTATTTTGAAATTATCAGGTTTATCAACTTCACACCCTCCTGCCGAATCACTCTTAGTATCATCCAATTTAACAGCATCATCAACAAATCCCTCTGTGATCTCTTTTTCAAAATATTCTGTATCAAACTTCGTGCTACCATATAACATATTATCATGCAACGTTCTTCCAATATACGAGAGTATACCTTCAAATGATTTTTGTATATTAGTGCCATTTAACTTATCTTTCAATATATCATTATATATTGATATCAAAGTTTCTGCATGGAATCCTTCTTTAGGTTCAAACCCTCCTATTTCCACATCAGCTCCACCAAGCTGTATATCTTTAAATCCGCCCATCCATGTGAAAAATTCATCTGCAGTTCCTTTCAATATTTCATATGTGAAATCTTTATCACCCAATTTGAATGTCACATCCTGACTCAACATTATTTTTCCACAGTTGACTTTCGGTTCTTTGCCCTTCTCAATCGCGTCGGAAACCCCATAGAAAATTCCTGCAACCGTGTTCTTGAATTTTATAAGAGCCTCGGATCTCGCAATATCAGTGCCAGTATACTGATCACTAAAAACCTTTTGCAACGCCTCAAGTGAAATATATTTACCACCTGAATTCCTCACATGAGACAAAAAAGTGTTTAGGTCAGTATATTTATTTGTCTTCTTCAATGTATCCACACATTGTGTTAATATTTCATCATTTGATGTGAGGTTTGAAAAATCACAATGACACCCAGGATCTGTACTCTCGTGTAAATCATCCTTTTGACCACTCGCAAATGAATTGGATATCAAACCCGTTGAGAAAATTGCTGTCAACAATAACATGTTTTTGTTCATAAGATTTCTCCCCTAATTAAAGTAAAAAACTCAATTTTCATATATAATTAGACCATAAAAATCTTAATAAAACGTTAAGGACGACAATTTTCCACAATTTTTTTTAAAATGCCTGTCCAATACTAATATAAATGTTGAATTTTGAATCCACTTTTTTCCCGGAGGATGTTTTTCGTATTTTCGTTGGAAATGCGAGATCAAATCGTATAGGTCCGAGGGGGGTATAGTATCGACATCCCACTCCCCATCCCCATAACAATTTATTTGAGAATACGTTTGGAACTTGATTTGAAAAAACACGTCCTCCTTCAATAAACGCAACTATTCCCATATCATCATTTATTTTATAACGCGGTTCTATTCCGATCTCAAAAATCGATCGTCCTCCTATTGGTTTTCTATTGTCATCGTATGGCCCGAGCTTTTGGAATCCATATCCCCTCACAGAATTCGATCCCCCCCCAAAAAATAATTTATCTCGTGGTATATAGAGACTATCAGCATTCAATATTGATCCCATCTTAATAAATCCAGACATAACCATTCTATTGTTATATTCATTTGAAGACATTGGAATATAACACGAACACTTTCCTTCAACGATCGAAAACTTATTTTTATTGAGATAATTTGTTGACATTATTGTCGTTCTTATTCCAGATTGGGGATCGAGATAATTTTTTGTCGTATCGATATTGATCCCAAACGGAATTCCGTATCCATCAAATTTTTGTCTCGATTTTTTTATATCCCTTTCATTTATAGAGAGATTTATTGGAAAGTTCGTTGAATCTTCAAAAAAGAACCCAAAACCAAACTGTATTTTTCGAACGATTGGAATCCATAAAATACTCTCTATTCCATATCGACGCACTTTATAGGCCTTTGTATTTTCGTATCCTGAATATATTTTATTTTTTAATTCTTGACGAGGACCAAAAAGATCATATTTATTATATAATATACTATATTTTTTTATATTCTTTGATCCATCGAGAATCAATGACAATCTCCCTCCTTTTCCATCGATATTATAATGAGTCCACGTTATATTCGCTCCAAATTTTTCGATGGATCCGTATTTTCCCCCGATTGATATATCTCGAAGGAGGGCTTCCTTGATATTTATATAGACATTTGCATGCGCGACATTTTTATCGTTTTGATCGTCCTTTGGATCGGAGAGATTTATATCGATAGACGAAAATATCCCACTCTTCATAATATCTTCTTTTGTATCCTCTAATTTTTCGATATCGAAAACATCTCCATCCCTCCAACATATTCTATTTTCAACGAATTGAGAAACAATCGTCTGTTTTTTATGTTTTGCACCTTCGATTTTTATAATAGTTTTATCTAAAATTATTTTTTTATTAAGGGTTATAGAGTATACAACACGAAATCTTTTATTTTTCCTATCCAACTTCAATTTCGGATTTGAGATATTCACGAACGCGAATCCTCTTTTTTCGAAAAATCTTTTCAATTTAGAATTTGCACGAGAAATTTCTCCCGTTGACGTGTATGACCCTTGTTCTATATTGATCAATTTGAAGACCTCCCCTATTTTCAAACCAGATCTATATTCCGGAAAATCCTTGTATTTTATGAGGACATCATAAAATTTATAACGTGTTTTCAAATCGATAATAAAATGTATTTTCTTATTTTTGATACTATGAGATACATCCGCATCAAAATATCCAAATGAATATAATATATCTTTTATTGTCTCTATATCCTTCTTGATACGAAATCTCGAAAAGACGGACTCTTTCTCATGGAGTTTACTCGATGAAACAACGCATGTCATTATGACGTCAAGTATTTCTTTGTTATTGACTCCTTCTATAAAAACTTTTTGGGAGTATACCTCACAAAAACAAATATTATAAAATAATACTAAATATAACAATCGAGATTTTATTTTCATATCACGTCATAAAACACAAAAACCATGTCATAATGTCATATATTGTATGTTGATAAATATGACAAAAGCCATCATTATTTTCAAAAAAATCTGTGAAAAAGTTTAGAAAGCTGGTGAAAATATGTGAATAACTTTTTCGTTTTCAACACATAAAATTATCATCAAAATTTATATAATTTTTATCATCAGATAATTCACACCTTGAAAAACTTATCAACATAAAAATAATAACCTTCAAAAAGCCTTGAAAATCATACGAACAAACCTGTGAATAACTTTGTGAAAAATTTTTATTCACACAATTCACAAGGATTAACAACCACAACAAAAAATATATATTAAGATATTTTATTTATTATGGATTCACATAGACCCGAGATATCGGACTTTTCCCTCTTTATTTTTTTTAAGGTATATAATATGTTTTTCTTAAGTGTTGGACAGTATTGATAGACTATATAGAGTTGTTTTATTGCGTCTATATCTCCACTATACGCGATTTCTATGATATCGAGTCCCCTATAAAAAATTCCGCTTAAATCCTCATTTTCTATGGCAACTATAAATTTACTATAGTGATGTATAAAAATATCGGTCTTCGCATATGATGAGTTATAAAATAGACAACAAAATATTATTTTGAATAAACTTTGATTAATCTTTGACAGAAACTTCATTTTATCCTCCCTAATACTAAATATTATTTATTGTTTATTGAATTTAAATTTTTTCGATATCAGGAGGACGGAGAGTGAAAATATAGCGAGCAATGAACTCACGATAAATGACATTTGCATATTGTATTTATCGGCTATATATCCCGACATACTCCCCCCTATCAAAAATGATGTCGCGCACACGAAATTGAAGATTCCTATTCCCGTACCCTTCAGATCGGAAGGAACGAGGTCTATAATCTTTGCAGGAAATATACTCTGTGAAATTCCTATATAAGATCCAAGGAAAAAAAGTGCGAAAATCATCGCAATCATAGTATTTCCAAATATAAACAAAATATCAGAAAGAAGAAATATAATGATTCCAAATATAAACACGTTCTCTCTTCGTTTTAATTTATCCGATATAATTCCCGCAGGAAGAGATATGAAACTATTCGCAATTTGATAGCATATCATACATATAGGTCCATAATTCACGGGGAGTCCCAATTTCTTGATGACATACAAAATAACGAGGGATTCTGTTACTTTCGAGATCATGTATGTCGATGCGATTCCTATGAGCATCCAATATTGAGGACCCAAATTCTTGATATCTTTTATTGTTATTCTTCTAAATTTCTTGATATTACAATTTTTTACTTGTGTTTTATTGCACTGTTTTTTTTCACGTACAAATAATATTATGACGAGCAATGCGAAACCCGATGGAATGGAGGCCATCCAGAAGACGAATTGAAAATCTCCATTGGAATAGTCAAGAAGAACGAATGCGAGGATCGCCCCAACAACAGATCCAAGGGCTGCGAGAGTCTGACGAAATCCAAAACACGTTCCCTTCGAATTTTTTGGGGCCCAATCTCCAACGATCGCGTCTCTTGGAGTCGATTGAAGTCCATTTCCAAAACGTTCCAAAATTTTCGCCTGAAACAACAACCAATACGTTTTCGCAGTGGCTTCAAGAGGTTTTGCAATAAAAAGAAATATTCCGCCAAGTAAAAGCAAGAATTTCCTATTCATTATACAGTCGCTTATTATCCCCGAACCTATTTTTATTATGAAAGAGAAGGCTTCAACCGCACCATCAAGAAATCCTATTTTTTTTAGATCAACGCCCAACTTTTCATGAAGGTATAGCCCGAAAATACTATAGACTATCAAGGTTGATGCATTCAAAAGGAATGAAACGATTCCGATCGCCTTGATACATCCTGGAATTTTCGAAAAAATCTTCATCATAAAGCTCACGCTCGCATAATCAAAATAAAAGCATCTCTATTTTTAATATGCAATTCATTATCACATTATAATTTTCAAAGATCAAGATATTATTAGTGTAACATACTGTGAATAACTCACACAATTTTATTGTCTATGCCTTGGATTTTCAGGTTTTGAGATATGTTGAAAAAAATGTTAATTTTATGTTGTATAATTGTTATGAGTATGTTTATAAGTTTTTTCTTAAAAAAAAACTTCAAAAAATGTGTACGAAATGTATCGTTTGAATGAAAATCAGTATATAATATCAGGAAGTTATGTTTATATTTTTGTGAGTTACGAGAGATGACTGACAATCAAAAAATGATGGGCACAACGATTGTTGCGGTCCGAAAGAATAATAAGGTTGTGATCGCGGGAGATGGACAGGTTACTCTCGGATCACAAGTTATCAAATCAACTGCGAGGAAAGTCCGAAAACTCGGGAAAGGACGGGTTTTGGCCGGATTTGCGGGGTCAACGGCCGATGCATTTTCATTGTTCGAGAGACTCGAAGAAAAACTCGAACAAAACAATATGCAACTTCCAAAATCGTGCGTTGAGTTGGCAAAGGATTGGAGAACTGATAAAATTCTTCGAAAACTTGAGGCTATGATGATCGTTGCAGATCTCGAGAATATATATGTTCTAACAGGTCAGGGAGATGTTCTTGAACCTGAATACGATTATATTTCAATAGGGTCGGGCGGGGGATTTGCGCTCGCAAGTTCTATGGCTCTATACGATACGGATATGGACGCTATAGAAATCGCGAGAAAATCCATAGAAATAGCATCGAAGATTTGTATATACACAAATAATAACATAGTAATAGAGAGTCTAGAAAAATGATAAATCATACCCCAAAAGAAATAGTTGAATATTTAGATAAGTATATAGTTGGACAAAATGAAGCGAAGCGTGCCGTTGCGATCGCTCTTCGAAATAGATGGAGACGTTTGAATCTTCCTCAAGATTTACGTGAGGAAATCGTTCCAAAAAATATGCTCATGATCGGGGCGACGGGCGTTGGAAAAACAGAGATCGCGAGGAGACTTGCGAAATTGTCTGGTTCCCCATTTATAAAAGTTGAGGCCACGAAATTTACGGAGGTCGGGTATGTTGGACGAGATGTCGAACAGATCATAAGAGATCTCGTCGAAATTTCGATCAATATGCTCAAAAAAATTAAACGTGAAGAAAATATGGGGAAGGCCCAAAATATCGCGAGAAATCGCGTTGTGGATATTCTTGCAGGGAAATCTTCATCAAGTGAAACGAAAAATCATTTCTTCTCACTCCTCGATAATGAAGAATTCTTGAAGAAGGAAATAGAAATCGAACTCGTCGATAATGATGTTCATCAAAAGGGCGCATCATTCGAACTCCCAGGGGTTGGACAGGCTGGTATATTCAATTTGTCGGATATTTTAGGAAATTCCTTCGGATCAAAGAAAAAGAAATTGAAGAAGGTCTCGATATCTGAGGCTATCGAATCGATTTCGAATGAGGAGTTTGAAAATTCTTTGGATAACGATAGATTGATACGGGATGCGATCAATTTAACGGAGAATAGTGGGATTGTGTTCATTGATGAGATAGACAAGGTTTGTGGACGTTCTATGAGGGGGTCATCGAGTCATGGGGAGGTCAGTCGAGAGGGGGTTCAAAGGGATCTTCTTCCTATTGTCGAGGGAACGACTGTTTCAACGAAGTATGGGCCTGTTCGTACGGATTTCATACTTTTCATTGCGTCTGGTGCGTTTCATATTGCGAAGCCCTCTGATTTACTCCCGGAACTTCAAGGACGTTTTCCTATACGCGTTAGTCTCGACAAATTGACGAAGGACGATTTTATACGGATTCTCAAGGATCCTGAGATGAATCTAATCGATCAGGCGAGACATTTGATATCCGTTGAGGGGGTTGATATAAAGTTTGAAGATGACGCCATAGAAGAGATTGCGTCTATTTCATCCCATATCAATGAGGATGTTGAAAATATTGGGGCCAGACGTTTGAATACGATTCTTTGGAAAGTTCTCTCAGATATAAGTTTCGATTCCCCATATATGAAAGGGGAGACTATAAAAATCGATCGAGAATACGTCAAAAATAAGGTTGGAGAATTTGCGAACGATATTGATATCTCCAAATTTATTCTCTAAAAAAAATGGGAAGAGTTTTTTTATAGACTCTTCCATGATTTTTTTTGTCTTTGAAATGTATGATTTTATTCATGATATTGTATAATGTTGTTATGTGTTTATGTTTTTTATAACGAGGAGGTATGTTGTTATGAACGCAGAAAATATGAAGAATGTTGAATCAATTGAAAAGTCCATAAAATTGATGAAGAATTTTATTAATTTTGATGAGGAAATGCATTGACTGAAAGATCTTGAAAATCAGATAAATTCTGATAATTTTTGGGACGATTCTGAAAGGGCAATTGAAATCGTGAAGACTAAGGAGAAAAAACAGAGTATTTTAGATCCTGTCGTCGAACTTGAAAGGTCTCTCCGTGAGAATGTTGAACTCCTCGAATTTGCGGAGAGTGAGAATGATGAGGATATGATCGTTGAGATTTCCAAGGAATTGGAAAGTCTCGTAATTCGCGCAAATTCTCTTCAAATTGAATCTATTTTGAGTGCTCCGCACGATGATCTAAATTGTTATATCGAAATAAATGCGGGGGCTGGAGGAACGGAAGCTCAAGATTGGGCCTTGATGTTAGCCCGTATGTATTCGAGATGGGCTGAAAAAAGGAAGTATAAGATCGAAATAACTGACCAAAACGATGGAGAAGAAGCGGGCGTTAAATCGATGACTATATATATCAAGGGATCGAAGGCTTATGGATGGCTCAAAAAAGAGACGGGAGTTCATAGACTTGTTCGTATTTCTCCTTTCGATTCAAATGCACGTCGTCACACGAGTTTCGCATCGGTATACGTTAGTCCGGAGGTCGATGATAAGATCGATATCGTGATCAATGAATCAGATCTTCGAATAGATGTGTATCGCGCGTCGGGAGCAGGAGGTCAACATGTCAATAAAACAGAGAGTGCAGTTCGTATAACTCATATTCCATCGGGAATCGTGACGCAATGTCAAACTGATAGGTCTCAGCATAAAAATAAGGCGACTGCTATGAATATGTTGAAATCGAAGTTATACGCCCTAAAACTGCAGGAAAAAGAAAATGAAGCCATGAAAAATTCATCTGAAAAAACGGATATTGCGTGGGGACATCAAATTCGATCATACGTTTTGCAACCATATCAGATGGTCAAGGATTCGAGGACGAACGTTGAAAAAGGAAACGCAAACGCAGTTTTAGACGGGGATATACAAGAATTTTTGGAAGCTGCTATTTCAATGACATAATTTTAATAGTGTTCTTTTAAAATTAAGCATAAAAGAACACTAAATTGTTTATTTTTCCAATATTTTTCTTGTGGACAAAAATATGAGTATCGCGATTGTCGTTGTTATTGCACCATATAAAAATGCGATGGATTCATTTCCAGAATTATGTTGTGACAAGAATCCCGCTATGACACTCGCGCTCGCTGTTGAAATTGAAGTTATGAGATAATAAACTCCAAATCCCGTACCCCGCAATTCTTTGGGGACATAATCCGAAACGAGGGTCGATATAATACTCTGTGTTATTCCGATTTGTATACCCCACAGAAAAGTACCAATAAATATCGTGAGGAGATTTCCTGCGAGAAAAATTGTCGTGTGGGAGAGGAATAATATTATGATCCCAATTAATAATAAATTTGTCCTATTGATTTTATCGGAGAGCAATCCAACGGGATATCCCGAGAGAGTTGATGTCAGGTTATAGACAACGGTTATGGCCGTTCCATACGCAACATTCAACCCGAAATTATCGCACGCATTCAGAGATATAAAAATCTCACTAAAACGTCCGAGCATCAGGATTCCGACAGTCATCATAAGGATCCAGAATTTTATACCAAGTTTTGGAAGATCCGATAATCTAATAAATTTTTTCGAATTAGATTGTTGATTTTCCTCTATATTGTTATTTCTTTTTTCACGAACGAAAAAAATTATGACAAATACAGCGAAAATTGCAGGAATTGTCGCGAGGAGAAACATCAATTGAAAATCGTTATTCGTTGATTTCATGACGAGGATTCCAAATAGTCCTCCGAGAGTTGACCCTATGACCGACAGACTATGTCTCAATCCATAACATGCACCCTTCGATTTTTTTGGGGCTATATCTCCGACGAGTGCTTCTCTAGGACTCGCTTGAATTCCGTTTCCAAGACGATCCAAAGTGCGAGCCGTGAAAATTTGTATTATATTTGTCGAAAATGCGAGGATTGGTTTTGCGATTGTGAGCAATATAAATCCTATCAACATGAGGGATTTTCGACGTTTCATATAGTCGCTCAATATTCCTGAAAATATACGGATAGCGTATGCAATTGCCTCGACGATTGCTTCGAGTGTCCCGATCGTCGAAACCGCGATCCCAAGGACTGTCTTCATATACAACGCACTCCCTGAAAAAACGACGGCCGTTGCCATATTGATCAGGAGGGACGAAATTCCAATCGCCCAGATAGTTCCCGGAATGGATTCCTTCAAAAAACGCGAAAAATTATTCTTCGATTCCATGATATACCAATATCAATCCTAAAGTATAATTCTAAAGCAAACATAAAATATTTTCAATCATTATATTTTAAATTTTGAGGTATTATGAAGAATTTCATTGACAGTATAAATAAACATAATGACAGAATAGACATAACGATACCATATAAAAATATTAAATTTTGATTATAATTTGCGATAAATCCCGATATAGTTGTCGCGATGAAAGTTGAGAGTGCAATCGTCGAATAGTATATTCCAAAGCATGTCGCTTTTATATTGGATCCCGAAAATTTGTTTATAATTGTTGCGATCGTTATGTGTGTCATACCCATGTGTATTCCCCATAGACATATCCCCACATAGAACATGATTAAATTTGACGATATGAAAAAAAGTATGTGAGAGATCAGGAGGAATAATATACAAAATCCAAATATATAAAATTTGTTGTATCTATCAAGGTTGATCCCAGTTATATACGCGATTATGATCGAAACAATGTTGTATGTCATTGTTATCGTTGGGCCACACGATAAATTGAGCGACAATTTCTCACATGCGTATATCGCGAAATATATCTCACTGCATCTTCCAAGCATCATAAAGAATATATTTATGATAATTATCCAAAATATTTTATCCAATTTTGTTATAGATTTGATGGAAAATTTATTTGCATTTGATATAGATTTTTTCGGTTCTCGGACATAAATCGTCAATACGAAAATCCCAAGGAGGGCAGGAATTGAAGATATGAGAAACATTATATTAAAATTATTGTTTGTTATGAAGAGGACGAAACTCCCAAGAATTCCCCCGATCGTATATCCCAGAACTGAGACACTCTGTTTAAATCCATAGCATTTTCCTATATTTTTTCCATTTGCATTCTCACTTATGATGGCCTCCCTCGGACTCGTTTGAATTCCATGCCCCAGACTATCGATTGTCCTCGCATAAAAAACATGAAGAAAAGTATTCGAGAAGTATAACAAAATTTTGGAGAATGTCAATAGTATGAATCCACAAATAATAATCGGTTTTCTTCGCGCGATATAATCACTGAATACTCCCGAAAAAATACGTATGATATAGGATATAGTTTCAACGACTCCCTCCATAATTCCAATTGTCAATATCGAAATTCCGAGCTTATTTTTAAGATACAACGCGGATCCCTCAAAAACAACGGACATCGCAATATTGATCATCATAACCGATATACTGAGGAAAACAATATTGCGGGGTATTTGATCGGATAGACTTTTCATATATCAACATTTTTATGATAGGCAAGAGTCACACGATATGAAGTATACAATCATGATCTACCCCGTACAACATTTTTTCGCGCGATATTGTAGGAATCTACCTACGAATAAATGATTGCGCGTGATATAAACTACACGAAACCGTTGATATTGCGAAATTTTCTGATCCGAAATATCCCGATCCATAGTATGAAAATATACTATTACACGATCCCCCAACTCGACGTACGACATTTTTTGGGAATATCGCGAGATTCAAACATAATGAATGACATTGCGTTTCAACGGCCGAACATGTCGATAATATTCCGGGTATTATCATGTTATTTTCAACTTCCCCCGCGAAGGAATATACCGCATCTGACCCGGAATTATTCATATTATTGTTCATAACATTTCTTATATTCTGTAGTGCAAATAATGATTTATTATTAGAATATGCGTTATACTTTGTGAATAAAGAATCTAAATAGTTTACATACGATATTCCGCTCGACAATGATCCACACTTCGTTGATGATATATTTTCCTCATTTTGATCGGCATAGAACACGGAATTGAACATACACGTGTTATAATGTCCTCCACTCGTCTGTCCTCTATCACACGTCCTATAAAGATCGTAAGGGGTGTTCTTCATGACATTCTCCAAACTATTTAAGTATCTCATATAGGATTTTTTCTTAATATTAAGGACATTTTCGATAAATTCTACCTTAGTTTTATATTTATTTTTCAATGTACTGACTATTTCATCGTATAACTTCATCCGTGGGCCTAGAATCCGTTGGAATATCGATCGTGTCCCTCTATTCATGATCATATCGGAATTTATCATATTGTATGTTATATATTCGAAATATAATGGTGTGTTCGTTATGTTCATCGCAATATCATACATACACGCAAATTCCAAGGATGATTCATTGATATTATCCCGAATATCAGACATTATATCGAAATCGGGAGAATTTCGAAGAGACATCTCAATCTGTTCACAACATCGAAATTTCAATTCCAAGAGCTTGTCGGACGCATTTTTATCGGATATTGAGAATTTATTGTATTCCCCGCTCTTAAAAATATTCTTCATTTCGAGGGCGATATTTTTTGCGTTCTGAAGTTTTCTCATATTCAATGATATCCAATGATTTTCGGAGAGACGCTCCAATTTTTCGAGGGTATTCTCCGAAGATTTTGCATTCCTATATTGAAGTTTGGAATCCTTCATAAATAGTCCGCTATCCCAATATTTCTCAAAGGGAGCCCGATACGATGATACAACACGCGTCACATTGTCGATATTATCCATATCTGATGTTCGGGGTATATAATTCTCAAAGGATGATGAACTATATACAGGACTTATAATAGAAATCAGTATACAATATAATAACGGTTTTTGCATAGCAAGTACTCATGTAATAATCCTCTCATTTATATTATGATATACATGATAATACTTTGTCAATATTGTTATGTGATATTTTCCTATAAAAAAAGCATGATGTCGAACAACACCATGCCTTTCAAATTTCAAAAGGTTATAGAAGATTAATTATTTCTCTTCTTTTTTCTCTTCCTTTTTGTCATCTTCTTTGACCTTTTTGCCATCAGCTTTTTCGTCAGCATTTGTCTCTTTATCTTCTTTCACAGCTTCTTCATTTGTAGCTGCATTTTTGTCATCAGCTTTTTTCTCATCAGATGCAACTGCTGCTGCATTTTCTTCAGCTGGTTTGTCAGAAGGATTCTCATTTGAAAATCCGTTGAATGAAAAGACTGCGAGTAAGAGAGCCAATAAGCTAAACTTCTTCATCATAAATTATTCTCCATATAAAATATACTAAACGCAATGGGTCAAACAAAACCCCCATCTAACTTTCATTCTACACCTTCTTGATGCAAGACGCATAATGAAATTTTTGATATATCATCATAAAACTCATGAAATGAGTGCTATTTTTAACACACTTCAAGTTTTATGAAATTTTTCTTGCCAACAGACAAAACACATGATTCATTAATTTGGTATTTTATAGAATCTATGATATTTCCGTCTATTTTAACTCCTTTTCCTTCGATGAGTCTTCTTGCCTGACTCAAACTCTTCGCGAATCCACATGTCACGATGGCCTGATCTATACCCATAGATCCACGTATCTTCACACTCTCGAGATTATCCGTATTTATATTATCACGATTAATAAAAAGTTCATTTATCGTTTTATTTATAGAGTCGACGTTTTCTTTGGAGTGTACGAATTCTGTTATAGAGTTTGCGAGTATTATTTTTGCATCATTTATTTCGCGAGTTCCTATCTTTGAAGAATAAGACTCTATAGTATTCAGGTCTAAATCCGTGAATAATTTCAATAGTTTTATAACATCTTTATCGTCGACATTTCTCCAATACTGCCAGAAATCAAATGGAGACGTGAAATTTTCATTGAGCCAAACTGTTCCTTTTTCTGTCTTCCCCATTTTTTTTCCATCTGAATTTGTGAGGAGAGGGATCGTCATACCAAATGTCTGCTTATTGTGAAGACGTCTTATGAGGTCGACTCCGGATATTATGTTCGACCATTGATCTGCTCCCCCAATCTCAAGCATACAATTCTTCTGCGAAAAAAGATGAAGAAAATCATAGGCCTGCAAAAGCATATAATTAAATTCAAGGAAACTAAGATGTTGTTGTCTTTTGAGTCTCTCGCTCACACTGTCCATCGAAAGCATACGATTTATCGAGAAGAATGGTCCATAATCTCTCAAGAATTCCATATAATTTATTTTCGAGAGCCAATCATCATTATTGACGAGTTGAGCTGTATTTTTATTTGTATTATCAAAATTTATGAAATGACGTAATTTCAACATGATCGCGTCAATATTTTCGAGGATCGTTTCATATCCTAACATCGCACGTTGAGTGTCTTTCCACGTTGGATCCCCTATCTTACTCGTTCCCCCTCCAACGAGTATTATAGGATTATGTCCACCTCTTTGAAGTCTATTGACAAGAGTTATCCACAAGAGATGTCCAACATGCAAACTCTTGGCCGTTGCGTCAAATCCAACATAAAAAGTCACAGGATGATTATTATTGAAAAGATCATCAATCCCCTCAGGATCAGTGAACTGGTATAAAAATCCACGAGCATTCAATTCATTGAGTAGGGGATTTTTAAAATTATATGTATTCGATATCATAAATCTTTCTCCATGTTTTCTATAAATAATATTAGGGCTCATATGTATGATGTTATCACGAAAATACGCGATTATTAACATTTCATACACAATAAAATTAATTTTTTTATGTCTTTGAAAAAAAATAGAAGTATGGTGCCCTCGGGGAGACTCGAACTCCCATGTTCCTACGAACGTCAGATTTTGAGTCTGATGCGTCTACCAATTCCGCCACAAGGGCGCACCTCATGATTCATACTATCACAATAAAAATTTTTTATCAAGGATTTTTTTGTGTTTTGATATTATGTTATAAAAAATCCCAATTACTTCGATATATAATTGGGTTTTTCATAGAAGACAAAATTTCTATATTTAATTATTTGAAGATTCTTCAACGGAAGGTTTATTTTCGATTTGTTCATCATGGGATGACATATCAGACGATCCGAGTTCTTGAGCTGTCATGACGCGAACTGGGATTTCGATCGAAACTTCAGGATGAAGGGTAATCTTCACAATGTGATTTCCAACGGTTTTGATAGGAGTATCGATTTTAACCTGATTTTTTGAAATCTTGAATCCTTTTTCATCGAGGGACGAAACGATATCTCCAGAGCGCACTGATCCAAAGAGGAATCCTGATTCACTCGCCTGACGAACGACAACGAGAGAAACGTCCGTCATCTTCTCGTATACTTTTTCGGCTTCATTCTTCAATTTAATGTTGTTTGCTTCGATTTCTGCTTTTTGAGATGCGAAAAATTCGAGATTTGCAGGAGTTGCGCGAAGAGCCTTCTTTTTTGGAAGAAGATAATTTCTCGCATACCCACTCTTGACCTCAACAACATCCCCTATAAAACCTAGATTCTCAACTCTTTCTAATAACACAATTTTCATATTAAAAAAACCTTAACAAAGAAAAAAATAAACACTTGCATAACATAGATGTTAACATTTTAGTATATATAAATCTACATAAATGTTAAATAACGACACATCGCTTTAAACATCGTGCTAGACGAATAAATCTCCCGACGTTGCGGTTATACAATTTCCCGAGATATACGTATATTCATCATCATATTCGATATCAACATACCCCGATCTCAATGAGTCCTGAAATCCTCTCATACTCTGTTTTTCCATACGATTCGACCAGTATGACGCGAGTCTCAAATGAGCGAGTGGATTGACGTGGGATTCAACGAATCCAAGTTTCGGAGTGAAAACCCGTGCACAAAAATCATAGTCTAGATCCTGCTCATAATGAGTGTCAGACGTCAAAATAACGGTCGTGTAATCGAGATTATTGATGAGCCCGATATTCGGATTTATATTCGATAATTTCTTCGGACTTCTGACCTCAATAATAAGGGATCCCTTCGATTCTGCAGCGGAGACTATTATTTCTCCGTCTATCGCACTATGCATCGTCTCGGGAAGAGGGACCTTCTTTATACGAATACTCGAAAATCGAATACGTATCCTCTCATCATCATCGATGTTCACTGCAAAAACTCTATCAGATAAAATTAGATTAAAATTCCGACTATTCGTCAATTTTTGTTCACGTATTATATGGGATGCCGCAAATAAACAGTTTCCAAAATACATCCCCTTCATAGACGGACAAAAACACAATAACTCAAAATCATACTCAGATGATCCAAAATTCTTGATAAAAACTGTCTCGGGCACGTTCAATTCCATAGCGATATTCTGAAGAAGAATCTCATCATCGAAATCCTCAACGAATATAACAGATGCTGGAGTTCCCCCAAGAGGAACGCGACTGAATGTGTCCGCTATCCAAAATTTAGTTGCCATAAAACACTTTTCCTTTTCCTTCTAATAAAAATTGTCGCAAAAATTAAGAAAATTATCAATATATTTATTTTATGCTTTTGCTCTTAATTCTCTTTTGATATTATGTCTATATAATACAAAATGCGACATAACAAAGATATTATAACACAGATATATGAATAATGATAGTCGGATTATAGATCCCAATATAATATACGATGATAAAATCAATATAATGGAGGATAGATGTCTTAGGCCTCGTAGTCTCGATGATTTCACAGGTCAACGACAGGTCTGTGAAAATCTCTCCATCTTCATAAGGGCCGCGAAATCGAGGAATGAGTCTCTCGATCATGTTTTATTCTCAGGGCCTCCAGGTCTCGGAAAAACGACTCTCTCTCAGATTATCGCAAATGAGATGGGATCGAATATAAAGACAACGTCAGGACCCGTTATAACGAAACCAGGGGATCTCGCGTCTCTCCTCACGAATATGAATGAAAATGATATCCTTTTTATCGATGAGATTCATAGAATGCATCCCGCTGTTGAAGAAATATTATACCCCGCTATGGAAGACTTCAAAATCGATATAATGATAGGGGAGGGACAGTCTGCAAAGGCCATACGTATTGATATTCCGAAATTCACGCTCGTTGCTGCAACGACAAGATTGGGCCTCCTCTCGGAACCACTCCGCGAAAGATTCGGTATACCCCTTCGACTCGAATTCTATAATCATGACGAATTATCGTCGATTATTATGAGGAATGCCCATATATTGGGATTCTCAATATGTGAGGATTCATCGTATGAAATCGCAAGACGATCAAGGGGAACTCCGAGAATCGCCGTACGTCTCCTTCGAAGAGTCCGTGATTTCGCGAGTATCAAAAATTCGAATATAATCGATATGAATATCACAAATCAGGCACTCAACCAACTCAATGTCGATCCTATGGGCCTCGATTTCGAAGATAAAAAATATTTGAACGCGATAATCGAACTCTTCAATGGGGGACCCGTTGGAATAGAAACTCTCTCTGCAGCCCTCTCAGAATCAACGAATACATTGGAAGACGTCGTCGAACCATACCTCATACAATGTGGTCTCATCCAAAAAACTCCAAGAGGACGAATCATCACGGAAAAAGGACGTGAAAAATGTTTCACGTGAAACATTTTGTTCAAAAATAAGAAGCCGATATCCACACTATAGAAAATCGTATGACTTAGTGCTAAAATATTCCCATATAGTTTGGAATGATAAAATTTGTTGTGGTTTGCTGATTATGATAGATAAAAAAGATTTGATGAACGTCGCAAAATTGTCGCGACTCTCTATAGAAGATTCTGAAATGGATATGTACCTCAAAAAATTGAACGGTATATTCGAATGGATCGATCAACTCAATAGTATAGACGTCTCGAACGTCGATATAACATCCCCCGAAAACTTCACGACAACCCCAGAAAGAAAAGATGAAGTCATCATGAAAAATAATGTCGATCAGGTCCTTAGTAATGCACCCTCCAAAAAATTCGGTATGTTCGAGGTCCCAAAAGTCGTCGAATAATATAATGTTATACAATATATAAAACAATAAAAAAAAAGGTAATAGCTTATGTTTGTTATACTAAAAAATGGAGATAAAAAAGAAATAGAAGATAAAAGTTCCGCACTGGATCTCGCAAATTCTATAGGTATCTCAAAAAAATCGGTCGTCGCAATGATCAATGGAAAACTCATGGATCTCAGTACGGAACTACATAATGACGATAATGTCTCAATAATAACGATGAATGATAAAGAAGAGGTCCTCCCTATAATACGCCATAGCGCAGCCCATATCCTCGCAATGGCCCTCCGTGAATTTGATCATAATATAAAATTCGCGATAGGCCCAACCATCGAAAATGGATTCTATTATGACGTTAAATCAGATGTTAAAAATTTCTCAGTTGAGGATTTCTCAAAAATCGAGGAAATTATGAGGGATATCATAGAATCTGCCCTCCCATTCGAAAGAATCGAAATCCCATCAGATGAAGCCATCAAATATTTCTCCGAAAAACATGAGGATTATAAAGTCGAGATTATTAATGATCTCAATACTGATATGGTTACACTCTATAAAATCCATGGAAATAATAAATATGAAGATTTTATAGATCTCTGCAGAGGTCCACATATCCCAAACACATCCTTCATGCCGAAAGATGGATTCAAACTCATGAATGTCGCGGGAGCGTATTGGAGGGGGGATAGTTCAAAGGATATGCTCCAAAGAATATATGCCATCGCATTCCTCTCGAAAAAAGATCTGAACGATTATACGAAGATGATCGAAGAAGCACAAGCACGCGACCATCGAAAACTTGGAGTCGAACTCGAACTCTTCCATATCGATGAGGAAGCGTCTGGAAGTGTTTTCTGGCTTAAAAATGGAACAGTCCTCTTCAACACAGTTAAAGATTTCGTCTTTAGTGTCATCAAAAAATATGGATATTTCCTCGTTCAAACCCCAACAATGTTGAATAAATCACTCTGGGAAACCTCAGGACATTGGGATAAATTCCGCGAGAATATGTTCATCGTGAATGATGGAGATGACAAAACAATGGCCATAAAACCTATGAATTGTCCGGGCCACCTCACAATCTATAAGAATGGTCCAGTCAAAAGTTATAGAGACCTTCCAATTCGTATGGCAGAATTCGGGTTGTGTCATCGAAACGAACCTTCCGGATCATTACACGGCCTCATGAGAGTCCGCGCATTCACACAGGACGACGCTCATGTCTTCTGTCGAAAAGATCAGATCGTCTCGGAAACACAGAATATATGCAGTGCCCTCAAAGAAATATATTCCGCCTTCGGATTTAATGATATCCACGTCAAATTCTCGGATAGACCAGAAAAAAGAGCAGGATCCGATGAAGTCTGGGATATCGCGGAAAAATCATTGATGGAAGCAGCAGATGCCTCAGGTCTCAAATATACGATCAATAAAGGAGAGGGCGCATTCTATGGACCAAAACTCGAATTCGTCCTGAAAGATTGTCTCGGAAGAGATTGGCAGTGCGGAACATTGCAGGTCGATTTCGTTCTCCCTGAAAGATTCGATATCTCGTATATCGATAATGAGGGAAATAAACAACGTCCCGTCATGCTCCATCGCGCACTCGTCGGATCACTCGAACGTTTCATCGGAATCCTCATCGAAAATTATGCAGGAAAATTCCCGTTCTGGCTCGCTCCCGTTCAGATAGCGATCGCAAGTATCACGGATGAATCTTCGAAATATGCATCGGAATTGTTCGAAATACTTGAAAATAAAGGTTTCCGCGCAGTCCTCGATATAGATAATCAGAAGATTAACTATAAAATACGAGAACATTCCCTCAAAAAAATACCGTATATAATCGTCGTCGGGAAAAAAGAAGCCGAAAATAAAACGGTCTCCCTCCGAAAACTCGGAAATAATGATACCGTGAATATGAGTATCGATGAAATGATTAAAATATTCGATGAATTAATGATAAATCGTCAATAATATATGTGAGTATTGCATTATTGTGATGTGTGTATAATCGGGTGTATCCTCCGCGGATTACCCGTTTTTTTTATATTGTGTCACACATTCAAAAATGTGAAAATGTTTCACGTGAAACAATGTCGTCGTTTTTTGAGGGTTATTATGAAGGATTCCACATCTCATCTCCATCCTCTCCGCAAGATTCAAGGTGAATGATTCATCGTCCTCGCAAAAATGTTTCACGTGAAACAATATGATCAAAAATTATGGTGATGTTATAAGGAGTGAAAATAATATGCAAATTGCTGGTCTTGAAAAATTTTCGATGATAGATTATCCGGGGAAGATATCAGCGATCATTTTCTGTCGAGGTTGTCCCCTCAAATGTCGATACTGCCATAATGCACATCTCCAAAATTTCGATTCTAATGAACAAAATGTTTCACGTGAAACAATCGACGATTTTTTGAAGAGACGTCAGAATATGATAGATGCCATAGTTTTTAGCGGAGGTGAACCCCTCGCAAACGACGATCTCCGTGAAAAAATGTTTCACGTGAAACAATGTTATCATTTTTTGATAGGGCTCCATACTTCAGGATTCTATCCCGAGAATCTCAAAAATATAATCGATATCGTTGATTGGGTCGGCCTCGATATAAAGGCTCCCCTCGATGATCCCCATCTCTATAATATGATTACGGGAAATTCAAAGGGGGGGGATAATGCGATGAAAAGTCTCAATATCCTCATCGATAATAATGTCGATTTTGAAGTGCGGACGACGTTTGATAGCCGCTTTCTCAACGATTCCGATATGCTCAATATCGCAGTCTCCCTCAATAAATTGGGAATAAAAAAATGGTTTATACAACAATGCATATTGCGTTTTAATAAAAATGATGTAAAATTAAACCTACCAAGTGCTGAAATATTAGAGAAAATTTCAGGATATATTGACGTGGAGATACGAAAATAATGAAATTATCAATCTGTTTAAGAGGAAAAATTTGCTATGCCGCAACATCATCGGAGAATGCATTGGTTCATGAATCCGAGAATTTAAGGTCCGTTTCCGACGATATCGTCCCTTTCATACGGGATGTCATCGATGGAAAGGAGGGGGAAATATCGGAACTCATCGTATCCGCAGGACCGGGATCCTTCACATCCATCAGAGTTCTCAACTCAATCGCAAGGGGAATTCTGATAACAAAACCATCGATCTCCGTTGTGTCGGTCTCAAATTTTCTGCCATACCTAATGATATTGAGACAACATAAAAAAGATGACGGAATCATTGCAATTCCAACGATGAGGGGTGATTTTTTCTGTATGGATTTTCTCGATGATTCGATATATAACTATCGAGTATGCGATGAGGACGTATTGCAGGATACCTATCAGAACGTGTATTTCGATGATTCAGAAATATTTAATTCACACAATTTTGCGGGGGTTCAACTCGAAATACTCGGTTCAAATATTGCGAATATAAATAAGAATTTGATTCATAATAATTTGGATGTTGTGTATGGATTCGATCCGGAATATAAATATTGAGAGGCTGAACATAAGGCATATCAACGCTTTGAAGGCATTGCATCATCTTTGCCTTCCGTATGTTTCGTATTCCGATGCCTCCTGGCGCTCGTTCATTATGAATGATCCGTACTACACATTCGGCCTCCTGGAGAACGATAATCCAATTGCCTTTTTGATCTCTTCGATAATTGATGATGATTCTGAGGTTATCTCGATAGGGGTACATCCTGATTGGAGGGGTCAATCCCTTGCATCTCAAATGATTCAGCATATTTCTCAGATTACAAAGAATTTATATCTTGAAGTTGCCTCCGATAATATCGCTGCGATAAATTGTTATAGAAAGCTTGGTTTTCAACATATTGGAGTACGCAAGAATTATGCCATCGGAATAAATGGGCGCATCATCGATTTTTTCACAATGTCTAAAAAAATGAAAAAATGTTTCACGTGAAACAATGTAGCGATTTTTTCACGTATTATAATGTGTGTGTGGATTCATCATATCAATTTTCTGCAGCTCCGATTTTCACAATGTCTAAAAAAGTGAAAAATGTTTCACGTGAAACAATGT
>CAMYPB010000001.1 GCA_947285985.1 uncultured Holosporaceae bacterium | reverse complement strand
AAAAACAACCTCCTATAAAAAATATATCCTATATATAAGATTCTGCACTCATACAAAAATTTTTGCAAGAAGATTATAATGTATATAAATAATCATCATAATCTCCCCATAACAATATTATATCTCTCCAAATATTTGATATATCAAATCCTTAAAAGAGTAGAACAATGTTATATTCGATAATTTTTTATTATTATCATCATCAAGGATCATGATATTCTCACAAGCCTCAAGGATATTTTTTGAAATATCAACCGCGATATTTAACAATTTTCCATCGTCATCTTCTATGGCTTTGATCCCACATAATACATTATATGCCCTCTTCATATCCTGATTTTCAAACACGAGATCATCAAAATTATACAGAGAATTTCTCTCGATCGAACTTGATGTTATAACTCCGCTCACTCTCCTAAACGCATTTTGCACAGTGATGAATTCATCAGTCTTCGAAAATTCCTCCAATATTCTAGACTTCTTAATTGCATCTTTGAAGTCAAAATCAAAATTTCCATACGATGAAATAACGCGATCTATAAATTTATATTCTATATTCTCTTTATTTTCTATATAAATCTTCAGACGATCGACAATAAATTCTAAGACATTGTTCATCGTCTCAGAATCAAGTGCAATCCCCTGCTCTGAGTATGATGATATGAGAATATTTATATAACTCGACAACTTTTCTGACTGTAAGATATCAAATTCACTATCACAAAGTAGCCGCACAATAGAGAGTGCACAACGTCTCAAAGCAAATGGGTCCTTCGATCCTGTTGGATAAATTCCAACCCCCAAAAATCCAACGAGTGTATCTAATTTATCGAAAAATGAAAGCCTCGATCCAATGAATTCTGATGGAAGACTATCGCTCGCACCATTCGGTTTATAATGCTCTCTTATGGCACGTGCAACATTTTCATCTTCTTCCTGTTCAATTGCGTATATCTCACCCATTATCCCTTGAAGTTCTGGAAATTCTCCGACCATCTGAGTGACGAGATCAGCCTTACACAAAGATATCGCCCTATTTTCTTCCTTCGTTTCAGCAAGTGACAAAAGTCTATCAACTTTTTGAGCGACTGTCCCCAATTTTTCGTGGAAAACAACATTCGACAATCTTTGAGCAAATGCATCGAGAGAAACTTCTGTGTCCTCCTTGAAGAAAAAAGACGCATCACTCAAACGTGCCCTCAAAACTCTATCTAGTCCCTCATACATAATATCAGTCCCTGGAACATTCGTCACAGTCCCATAAAAAGGCGCTATAATACTATCTGGATACATCAATGTGAAATATTTTTGGTGTACTCTCATAGAGGTCGACAAAACAGCACTTGGAAGATGCATAAATTTTTCATCAATTGTCCCGATATGAACAAAGGGATATTCAACAAGACCCGTGACCTCTTCCATGAGTCCCTCATCAAGATTGACACACAATCCCGTTGATGCGGCCTTCGTCGACAATTCTCTATCGATATAAGACATCTTCTTAAAGTAGTCTATCATGACATAATTCTTCTCAAGTTTCGAAGAATAATCTTCAAAATCGAAAACACGTATCGGACCAGACGACAAAAACCTGTGTCCATACGTTATATCAGACATCTCAATCCCAACGGATTTTATTTCATCTTTTATAGGGGATCCATCGTATATGCACAATATCGAACGTATAGGACGTATCCAGAATGCACTGAGCATCTTTTTATCTTCCATATACCAATGCATAGTCTTTGGCCATGGGAAATTATTGATAAAATCCTCGACAATTTGAGGAATAACCTTCCTTATGTCCATCCCCAACGTTGATATATTCAAAAAATAATATCCGTTCTTCTCGATAAGATCCTCTCTATTTTTATTGTTTGATCTCAAAAATCCTTCTATCGCGTTTTGAGGAGCTCCTATCTTTGGACCTCTTTTCTCCTCAAACAAATCCTTTGTTTTAGCTTCAAGATCATCAACACGTATCGCAATTCTCCTAGGAGAAACATACGATGAAACACCATTGAATTCTGCTCCATATTCTTTTAGGAGTTTCTCAAATAAAGTTGAGGAATTTTGAATGGCAGATTTTTGTAATCTCGCGGGAATCTCCTCACTAAATATTTCTAACAATAATTCGTTTTTCATAAAAATTTACCCCATATCATAAAAAATTAGAGTGATTCACACCATGCCTGACAACAACTCTTCGCAAGAGACCGGACCCTCGAAATATACCCTGCTCTCTCCGTCACACTGATAACTCCCCTCGCGTCAAGGAGATTGAAACAATGATTCGCCTTAACACACTGTTCGTATGCTGGCATAATGAGATTGTGTGATAACAATTTTAAACATTCTTTTTCATAATCATCAAAATGACGTAATAAAATATCAACGGATGCATAATCAAAATTGTAGAACGAAAATTCACGTTCAAATCTCTTTAGAACATCTCCATACGTCAATTTTTTATCGTCCTCTCTTCCATTCCAATTTATATCAAAGTGACTCTCAACATTCTGCATGAAGGTTGCAATACGTTCCAATCCGTATGTTATTTCAACAGGAGGAACACTACACTGAATTCCTCCAACCTGCTGAAAATACGTGTATTGAGTTATTTCCATTCCGTCACACCAAACCTCCCATCCAACTCCCGCAGCTCCAAGAGATGGATTTTCCCAATCGTCCTCAACGAATCGTATATCATGTTTCGATAGATCAAAACCTATAGCCTCCAAACTTTGAAGGTATAAATCTTGAGGATTTAAGGGAGCAGGTTTCAATATAACTTGATACTGATAATAATATTGTGTTCTATTGGGATTTTCCGCGTATCTCCCGTCTTTTGGACGACGACACGGCTGAACAAACGCAACATCCCAATAATCATCTCCAAGGGCCTTTAAAGTCGTTGCATGGTGAGACGTTCCAGCTCCAACCTCCGTGTCATAAGGCTGCATAATAACACATCCTTTATCTGCCCAAAATTTTTGTAAATCAAATATAATATCCTGAAAAGACTTTACCTTTGCTTTTTCCATAATCTTTCTCTTATAAAAATATCAAATAACTCTATATCAACACACTCCATACATTCTATATCTTTCCATATAAACTGCATAGATATTATTTCACCTCATAAAAACAAAGATATGAGACTTAATAAAACGTTATTATGAAAGTTATTTGAGAGACCAAATATAAATACATTATACAACGTCTTTCATATCACAAACAAATAATTTTTTAGCCCATAAAATTTTATGAAAAATCATATGGATCAACATCAATGATTATTTTTATATCCCTTGGACATTTATTGAAAAACATTATTTCTCTTATATAATTTTGTATATTTTTTTGTGATGAAAATAATAGACGTATTCTATATTTAAGACGTAATTTAAAGAGATTTGGAACGATAGGACCCAAAACCTTGATATCCTTGTATTTCCTTGCAAATTGAACGATTTGCATGGCATATGAAAACGCATGGTCCCTCGAGGAAGACATTATTATGAAGGCAACGAATTTTCCAAAGGGTGGAATTCCCATACATTTCCTATCATTTATTTCCTGACTATAAAATTGTTCGATATCGAAATTTTTAAGAGTATTGAGGAGTCTATCATCTGGGGAGAATGTTTGTATAACAACTCTGGGATTTTTTATATCGAAAGATCTCCCAACACGTCCTGAAAGCTGGTATAACGTTTGAAACATCCTCTCAGATAATCTAAAATCATCACCATACATCATTGAATCCGCAGATGTGATAATAACAGAATCTAAATACGGAAAATTGTGTCCTTTTGCGAGGATTTACGTTCCTATAATAATATCAACTCTTTTATGAGTTTTATATTATCGGATATCCTCTTTGGAGAATTCATATTGTCACTTGAGAGTGCAAGTATGTTGGAATTATGAAAAATTTTTGATATTTCTTCATAGGCCTTCTCAATACCCATTCCTATCCCTATGATCGACTCACTCCCGCATTCTGGACATCTCTCAATCACATCCCTCTTGAATCCACAATGATGACAGACGAGTTTATTTTCATCCTTGTGATAACAAAGCCATGTCTCACAAGCGGGACACATTATTTTCGATCCACATGAAGAACATAAAATTTTAGGAGTATGCCCCCTCCTATTGACGAATATCATAGACTGTCTATTATTCTTCAAAGAATCCTCGATAATATTCATCGATATATCACTGAGCAATTGATTATTGTTTTTCTTTCGTTGATCGTCGATTATTATTTCAATATTTGAATTGTCATTGTTATTACTGAAAAATTTATGGTTTAATTCGATATATTCGTATTTTTCATTTTGACAGTTGACATAACTCTCAATCGAAGGGGTTGCAGACGATAAAATAATCGGAATATCGAGGAGTCTTGCGAGATACACAGCCATATCCCTTGCATTGTATATAATCGACGATTCACTCTGCTTGAACGATATATCATGCTCCTCATCGACGATAATACATCTCATCCTTTGAAATGGAAGGAACAAAGCGGATCTCGCCCCTATGACGATTATCCTCTCTCCATTTAAAACCTTCTTCCAAATATCCCTCTTTTTTGAGGATGTTATCGAATGATGCCATATAAAAATCTGAAGATCTTTGAAATTGTGTAATCTGGAGGCAACTTTTTTCGCGAGTTCGTGAGAGAGGGAAACTTCAGGAACGAGTATTAAGAACTGTCCATCATTTTCATAAAATTTTAAACATTTTTTTATAAAATCAATATAAACTTCCGTTTTTCCAGATCCTGTTATTCCTTTCAAAAGAATTGGAGAAAATTTATCGATATTTTTACTAATTTTCTTCACACATTCTTTTTGTTCATCCGACAACTCGATATCCTCATTTTCATCCGATACAATGGATTTTATCTTTTTCTCCGGACTAAGAATATTGTCGATGGAAAATGGAATGACGAGACTCAATATACTCCCGACGGTATTTATATTATAATTTGCGACAAATTTTATAAAATCGACATACCGACGAGAAATAGCATACGGAAGAATCGAGGATATCATCTTTATCTTCGATATATCGGAAGGGGGATCATCAAGCCTCTCGAAGACGACCCCCACCATATCACGATTGCGAAAATTCACGATGACAAGCTGCCCTATCTCGATATCTCCCCCATCAATCCCCAAAGAATACGTGAAGAGAACATCGAGATCCTTTGGAATACATATATTATAATAATATGACGACTTCATCGTATACTATTTTTCAAACGCCTAATAAATTCATCCCTCCCCAAAACAATGATCATATCGATTATATTCGGACCGTGTTCCATCCCGGAAATCGCATTTCTGATGGGCATATATAAACTCTTTCCATTTTTATTAAATTTTGTCTTTAATATTTCTAAAAATTTAGACAATCCCTCCTTATCAAACAAGATATCTTCACATTCCACAAAATTAATAACGTTTTTTATGAAAATTTTATCATCTTCACTCATAGACAACGCCCCATCCCATTCATCAGACAAAACATTGATCCAATCATAAAAATCGTCAATTTTCTCGACATTTTCGTGGACGAGATCGAAGACGTCCCTTCGCAATACATCCCCGTTTCTGATCCTCGATTTTACTTGATCATACGAATATTTATGCACAATTTTTCGACTTATTGTATATAACTCATCTATATCAAATTTAGGTGAATTTGTACTAAATTTCGAAATATCAAAATAATCGATGAGATCCTCAATATTTGTGAGGGGTATCGTATCGAGGGACGATCCGAGGGTCGCAAGGAGACTATTGATCGCCATACCTTCGATTCCCTTTTCTCGTAGATCCCCAAGATTCAAACTTCCAAGTCTCTTCGAAAACTGTGATCCATCCTTATTGACGAGCAGGGAAAGATGCGCAAAATTAACATTAAATTGATGATTTGATATAGCATTGAAAATCGCGATCTGAACGGCCGTATTCGTCGTGTGGTCCTGTCCCCTTATTATATGGGTTATTCCAGAGTCAAAATCATCGATGACAGACGAGAATGTATAGAGATACGTCCCGTCCGCCTTGACGACGACAGGGTCACTCACATTCTTCAAATCATACGATATCTCCCCCATAATCATATCGTTCCAAACGATCGTCTCATCTGGGAGTTTAAACCTCCAGTATGGTTTTATTCCAGAATCCTCGAGTTTTTTCATGTCATCAGAGGATAGTTTCAATGATTCACGATCGTAAACCGGGGCCTTTCCTTTGGACAATGCCATCTTCCTCTTGAATTCCAATTCCTCGGGCGATTCATAACATTTATATAGCAAGCCCTTTGAAATCAATATATTTTTGATTTCTTCGTATCGTGCCATACGCTCAGACTGTCTGAAAAACCTATCAATTTTCGTTATACCGAGCCAATTCATATCATTTTTTATGGCATCTTCATATTCTTTCTTTGAGCGAAGAACATCCGTATCGTCTATCCTAAAGATAAATTGACCCTCATTCTTCCTCGCAAATAAATAATTTATAATAGCGATCCTCGCATTTCCAACGTGCATAAACCCAGTTGGACTCGGAGCAAACCTCACAACACATGACATATTGTATAACTGTTCTTTTAAAAACTGCATTATAGAGATAGTATCCGCCATATAAATCAAACCTTCAAGAAATATTTATTAAAAAACAAATAAATTACTCTGATGTTTCAGATGCGCATTCCTCACCCTCACATTTTTGAGATTCATCGCACGGACACTCTTGATTTTCCACGCAGCATACTGTATTTTTGAGGGCATCAATAATATCTCTTTGAGAATCCAAGAAAATCTTCAAATTTTCGTCCATTTCAGATTCACCAATCAACTTTTGAACACATGATTTAACTCCGTTATACTGTAATTCTAGAGCCAACAACAATGATTTTTGAATAGAATTTTTATTATTATTTTGGGATGACATTATATCCTCCATATACAAACAAGCCTATATTCTTATTATACTATAATTTCAGATTTTGTGTTGAAAAAATTATAAACTACATAGATTTTAAAAGGAATGCATATATTTTTGATAATTAGTAGTTGCAAAATATATGATTTTTTTATATATTAGAATCATAAGGAACGCGCTCATAGCTCAATTGGATAGAGCGTCAGACTACGGATCTGAAGGTTGGGAGTTCGAGTCTTCCTGGGCGCGCCAGTTTTTTCTTACGAACAAATTTTAGGGGAGTATTGATGTCTAAATTCAAGAAATTTGGCCTCTATTCTTTGATGCTTGGAAGTTTTTCAATATCTTCTTCGGTTTTTTCTATGGTGAATCATAATAACAACGTTTCGAGTTATGGTTCAAAAACTCCCGTATACCAAGCTCAAGCCGGAAATATGCCATCCAATCAAAATTTCAATTCTTATAATAATTTTGAAAATAATTCTCAAAATAATAACAATAATCAAAATTCAAAAGTCCAAAATCCTTTCTTAGAATACTATACAAGACAAGGATCAAAACTTTTCAATGATAAATCTTTCTTCTTCTTTCAGGAAGGGAAAAAATTGGTCAAGAGATTCATAAGTGTTGATAATCTAAAAAAATCTCTCGTTATATTCTTTGGGGATTGGTGTCCACATTGCAAAACGTTTCTAACGGCATTTTCAAAGAGTATTGAATTGTTGAGACTCTCGGGAATCAATATAATATTTATTGCTGTCCCAACGATCGATAAGCTTCGAGATTGGAAAGACCCAAATATCGACGACTTCAATAATGCAGAAAACAAAATCGCGTCTTTTGGAATAAAATTGTCTCACAAACAAACTTTCGTCACATTGATTGCAGATCGTATGATCCTTGCGAATTGTGGAATAGAAGGACTCCCCGTTATAATAGCCGTTAAAAATGGAGAGGAACGATATCGTGCGGTTGGAGAGAATGCGATTAGAAAATTGGATCTCTCGAATCAAAATACATTACAACAATTCCTCGAAATCTGGGATGACGACAATAATAATGAAAATTCATCCTCAAATGAGAAAATAAATAATAAACACGACGATAGTTCATCGTTGTCCTCCTTCATTCTGGATAATAATGACAATAATAAAGACGATGATAATGATGACATAAAAAAAAATAAACAATCTTCAAAGATTTCAAAAAAACATCGTAATCTGAAATCTACAAAAAAAATCCGTCCTGCAAAAAAGAGTACAAAAAAAAATATTAAAAAACACAATACAGTAAAAAAATCGAAAGGATTGGATATAAAAAATATCAATATCAAAATCGCGAATACATCAACCGACAATCTCAATAAATAAAATTTATTGTAAAAAAAAACAACACAAAAAAAATTTCCGCCATCTTTCAAACAAGGTGGCGATTTTTTCATAAGGATAAAAAAATACCACGCTTTTGTGATAAATTTGCGCGGTATTTAAAACAGATTTTTTATTCTGCAGATTTTTGAGATTCAGCTTTCTCTTTTTCAGCGGTCAAAGCCTCAAATCTCTTGCTAAGTCCGAAGACAGACGCGATCCACAAGACAACGACTATGAAGACGATGGATCCCAAAATATCGACCATACTTGAGAGAGACACTCCCCCTCCTGCGATCAATAGGAGAGTTGATTGGATTGCAGCACCCCCCGATTTTCCACCGCGTCCCGCAATAATCGAAACAGCAGCCTGTCCCTTGACTTTCAATTCAGGATCAAGTGGGATATAGGCCATCTGCATTGTGGAGTCGAACAATGAGTATTTCACACCCTTTGTAAACGCGTTTTGGATGAGTCCAACGACAACCGCGACAAACAAAACAGCACATCCCCAAATATTAGCTTCGAGTCCCATACTGTTCTCATACATAATAACTCCGAAGAAAATCAAGCTTGTGACCAACAAGAAAACAGGAGTTATCAAAGCAGCCGTTCTCCACGAAAATTTTCTCAAAATATTCGCACCAGCCAACATGACACATATCGTTATACATCCCGTTGTCAAAGACAATTTTCCCATCAAAGCGTTATAATCATTTGAGTCTGGATATTGGAGTTTGATTTGACCTTTCCAAACACATTCGATGAGGTTGATCGATATACCGTATGCCAAAACTAAAACTGCGATCATCAACAAGTATTTAGATGTTAAAATACATTTAAAACTCTCAGCAAATCCGAGCTTTGGTTTACTCTTCTTTTTCGTTCCTTCTCCTGGAGTATACAATCTTGGATCAGTCAAGACATTCTTGTTCATCCATCTATAAAGTCCCAAAAGAATCGTCCCGAAAAATATGACAGCTCCCATCTGATATTTTAGGTTTGTTCCAAATGTGTCTGTCGCTCCAGAAGCCATACTATTCTTCGCTAAATCTGCGCAGAATATAATAACAGATCCAGATGCCAACAATCCGAAATTCCCGATAAATCCAAAAAGACTATAAAATCTCTTGGCTTCTGTCACTTTCGTTATTTCGTTCGCAAACTGCCAGAACAATGCGGACAACACAACGCTCCCCCAAAGTTCAGAGAGTATATAAAACAAAGCATAACTCCAGTTTCCAATAATCGGCCAAACCCAGTGTAAGGTTGGATAAGAAGATTGTAGTGATGCGATCGTCTCAGAAGACATATGCAAGTAGTCTGTCATCGGATATATAACAAATCCAAATAAAATATAAAATGACAAGAAAAAACTCACAATGACATAAAACAACTTCTCTCTTTCAAAAATATTCGCAAGCTTCACGAATACTATCATAAACAAAACAGCAGAAGGTGTCACACCGTATAATTTCAAAAACCCGAGTGTTTCAGCTCCCCCTCCAGTTGCCTGAGAAACCATCAATGTATCTTTCAAATCACGAACAAGCGTGTATATGAAAAGAATACACAACATCATCAAACCCATAGGTAAGAACTTCTTCAGCTCAAAATTATGAATAGGCCAAATAGCAGCCCTCCATCCTGAAAATTCCTGGTTCGTTCCAACCTTATTTTCACTACTCATATATTTACGCTCCATGTTTATAACAAAAACAAAAAAGCAGCTGCACGATACATAAAGCTCATCTTAAAAAAAATTATCGCACATCTACCACTCTATCCTTAAATAATATGAAACTTAGTCAAAATAATCAAGCAGGAATATAAAGTATGACTAAAAATTCTCCCTATACTAAAATTAAATAGTATACATATTATATCAAATATTATACAAAATAAATATAATATATTTTATTTAATTTTTCTTATCTTCTTTGTATGAAGCCCTAGAAATACGATCATTTATTGCGCGTCCAATTCCATCCATTGGAATCGGCATAATCGAAATCCCACTATATTTTTGTTTATCATCAAGTTCCTTTAAGAAACGAAACAAATTGTGAGCAGCTTCCATCAAATCTCCCGATAAACTTAAATTTTTTGTATACGGAACATCCGTTTTTCCAAACGCGATGAAAGCCTCATTTTCAAGGGGAAATGATGCATTGATCCGAACGGGAATAGACGGAGAATAATGTTTCTTCATCATACCAGGCGCTATAATACACGTATCATTCCTGTTGATCTCCAAACCACTCCCCAAAAATTCTTCTATCTCTTCTTTTGATGTTCCCCCTGGTCTCAACAAAACATACGGACTCCTTGTTATATCGAGAATCGTCGACTCAACTCCAAATCGACATTCTCCTCCATCTATAATACATTGAACCTTATCCCCGAGATCCAAGACAACCATATCATAACTCGTTGGACTCAATCTCGTTGATGTATTCGCACTAGGAGCTGCTAAAGGACCATTAAATTTTTCGATTAATTCTAAAGCAATTTTATTATTCGGACGACGTATCGCAACTGTCTTCAACCCAGCCGTCACAAAATTCGAAATATCAGAATTTTCCTTTAAATTAACGATAAATGTTATGGGTCTATTTTTTTCATTCCAAAAATAATCAATAATTCTTTCTTGTTCCTTTGAAATAACACAAAAATCCAAAGCCATACTAATCGATGAAACATGACATATGAGAGGATTACACGATGGCCTCCCCTTTGTTTTGTATATCCTTTGGATAGCCACATCATTTTTCGCATCTCCAAAGAGTCCATAAACCGTCTCCGTTGGACATACGCAAATATCCCCACCCCTCAATAATTCTATCGCTTGTTCTATTGTATTTTTCATAATCTTAAATTCCTTCATAAAAACAACAACATAATATAACTATAACATAGAAGGTATAAAACCATGACATTTCGTACACAACAAAAAAAAAAAAATTATTTTATAACTGAAGATGTTTTTATGAGTATCCAATTTGAAGGCGATGAATTTTCATCACTTTGAAATTCCCTCGAAAAACTCCATATATGTTCAACTTCCATCGAAAGTCTATTTGGATTATCAGGGGAAATCCCATCGTCATTCACAAGTGCACTCATCTGAGATACGATAAATGATATCGTGATCTCAACCCTATTCGATGGAAAAACATCAACACTCTTTATCTCATTTGAAATATGTTCTATCGATAAATCTTGACGTAAATTCTTTTCTTCCCTCTTTCTAATCTGCTCAGAAAAACTATCGTATAAGGATGGAGATAGTCTCTCCTTCAAAACATCATACCTCGAATTCGCAAACGCACTAAAAATCTCATCGAATATAATATTCATAGAATCAAAAAATGAGGATTCCATCGCATAATCATCGAAATACGACTTCAACGTCAAAAAATTAGAAGAATCCTGTTTTTCATGAGGAGTCTTATTTTGAATGGCATCTTGTATCTTATTTATTTCATTTTGTATGCTCTCCTCAAAACGAGAGGCCATGTCCTTGTTGACTTCCCCCATTTTTCTGAACAATTTTATGAAAATAAAAACAGCAGCCAAAAAAAGAATAAATGTGTAACTCATAAAAACAAATACCCCATAAAATCACAAAAATAGACCTAGATCATGCCTATAAGCCGGGTTCTGTCCAGAACGAAAAAACGTTCCTGTCTAACCATTCATCTGGATTTATTGTTACCAATAAACTCAAGCGACCTACCCGGGAATTTTTTGATGCCATAGGAATGCACGCATTTTTCATAAAAAAAACGACAAAATCCCCCTATTTGATCTTGCTTCAAGCAGGGTTTACAAAGCCATATTTGTTGCCAAATATGCGGTGTGCTCTTACCACCCCTTTTCACCCTTACTGATTGTATAAAATTCAACCAGCGGTATACTTTCTGTTGCACTTTCCCTAAAATGAGCATTTCACTCTCATTTCGTCGGACGTTATCCGATGCTTTTCCTATATGAAGCCCGGACTTTCCTCAATATGATGAACATAACATCATTTCACACTGCGATTAGACAACACGACCTAGATCTATCTTTTATTTTATCACAATATCCCTTTATCTTCTATCAATAATTCAAATTTAATAGCAACAATTATTTTCATTTTCGTCCATAGTCTGCACAAAACATTTCTTATATTTCGAGAGATTGTTATTCAATGGAATGATGATAGTGAAGAGCATACTACTATATAACGACAAAATTTCATCATTCAATTTCGAAATAACGATAGAATATCCATTTTCTAAATTTTTCCTAAAATTTATACATATGAGTTTCAATTCGGATATTTCATTTTGTATTTTATCCCTCACACTTCTTGGAATAATATGAGAATGATTTAAAATATCCAAAGAGAATACGATGTCAGAATAAATTTTCGACATAATCTCCCTTGTTGACACACTTCGAATAATCGTATCAACGAATCCCGACATATTATAACCCAAATTCAAGGAATATAATAACATCTCCCTCACCATCCCATAATATTTATACTGATAGAGACTAGACGCATCACATCCACACATCCCTGCCATCATATTTATTATGATAGATGCCCGTCTTTCAACACTTCTATAAGCATCCTCCATATCCTTGCCCTTGAACGCGTATATATCCTTCCCATTCAATTTCAAATCTATATCACACGTCGCATAATTTTCGATGATCAAGGATCTATGTGGACATCTCGTTGGAGATTGCGAAAAAACTCCAAATGTGTAAAATAAACATAAAATGCAAATCTTTTTCAGAACATTAAACATAACATCAATAAAATAGTTAAAATTTTGATATTATATTATCGTATATTCTAAAGATTTATAATATTTTTATTCGAGATCAGTTGCAACTGCCCCTTTAAATTTTTGTAAGACATCTTTTATGAGGTTATTTGTTTGATTATCATCTGATATCTCAACTTTTCCTCCTATGATATCCTCAACTTTTGAAGCTAAATTATTTTGTTTTTTCGATAAAATAATATCATTATTTTTATGGGATACATCTTCATCTTTTATCTCGATATCTTCGATCGAGGGGAATGATGATGTGTATGACATAATTATGATGGCTGCATTCAAAACGTGTTCCGGATGAAAAGACATCCTCATATTTTTTGTTTGATTTAAAAATATCTGCCAAATATATAACAAATTTGATAGTTTATAATCATTATTTTTCCTATTCACAACATCCGTTATCAATTTGTATAACGAATTTTGTAGATTTTTATACAAAACAAACGCATCAACTCCATTCATCATGAGTTTCTCACTATAAATAAGTGCGTCCTCGATCTTCGCACACAATATCAATCGAAGGAGTTCATCGACATCCGATTGTTTCGTTCCTCCCAACATGTTCTGTATAACATTTCTATCGATATTTTTAGTATCCAAAGACAACATCATGGCCTGTTCCAATATCGAAAGAGAATCACGAACAGATCCTTCAGATTCGATCGCTATCTCGTTTGCTGCGTCAATTTCAAGGTTAAATCCCTCCTTTTTTGAGATATTCATCAGATGATCCGATATAATACTCTGAGATACGGGCCTTAAATTGAATGTCATACATCTCGATAATATCGTCTCTGGAATCTTGTTTATTTCTGTCGTCGCGAAGATGAACTTAACGTGACTTGGGGGTTCTTCCAATGTCTTCAAAAGTGCGTTGAACGCGCTCTTCGATAACATATGAACCTCATCGATTATGAATATCTTATACCTCCCAAGAACGGGCATATACTGGGATGAATCTATGAGTTCTCGTATATCATCAACCCCCGTTCGACTGGCCGCATCAATCTCCATAACGTCCATATGTTGATCGAGATCCATAGCACGACATGAACGACACTCCCCACAAGGATGACTCGTCATATCATTCGTTCCATCAATCCCAACACAATTCAAACATCTAGCCAGTATACGAGCGGTCGTCGTCTTCCCAATCCCCCGTATTCCATGAAACAAAAATGCATGAGGAACTCTCCTATGATCAATGCTCTCCTTCAAAGATTTTGCAAGAACATCCTGTCCTATCAAATCATCCAGATTTTTCGGCCTATATTTTCGACTCAAGACAATATAATGCGAACTCATAACACAATCCCTCACATATGAAAAATCCCATAATCCATGATTATAGTTTCTTTGAAAATATTTATCAAGAAAAGGGAGGTATCGAAAAACTCACCCCCCTCAATATATTACACAACAAAATTAACGATCCTATTCTTCACAACTATCGTCTTCTTGATCGTCGATAAATCTATTGTATCCCTCAGAATTTCACGAGCCCTCTCTTCGAGTATCCCCTCATCACTATCCTTCTGTATCTCAAAGGTAGCCCTCAACTTCCCTCGAACTTGAACCGCAATTGTGACATTATCAATACTCGCTAAATTTTCATCAAATTCTGGCCAAATTAAATCTTTATTGTCATGCCCCAAAATACTCCACATCTCATGACATATGAAAGGAGTTATTGGAGAGAGAAGCATTATGAAATTCTCAAAGGCAAATCTCAATGTCTTTGAAGATGATGACGACAAATTTCTCTCAATCTCATTGAAAAACTCACGTATGAAAGCGACGGATTTATTGAGGGATATACTCTCCAATGAGTCCCCTATCTTTTTTATATAGACATGGGTCGTCTTCAAAAGATCGTCATTTCCATCATGATCACTCTTGATTATTGGCAGGATTTTGTTAAACGTCTTCCAAATTTTATTTAAAAATCTCCATGATCCATCGAGTGCATCCGTGTTCCAATCGAAATCTTTTTCAGGGGGAGTGTCAGACACTATGAACAACCTGACCGCATCAACTCCATGGGAATCTATTATTTTTTGAGGACTAATCAAATTCTTCTTTGATTTACTCATCTTCTCAGATGGCCCCTCAACAACGATATCCCCGTTTCTATCTATGAAATTCCCATTATTATCTTTTTCAACTTCGTCTGGATATAACCACTCTCCATCCTTATTTTTATAGGATTTATGACACACCATACCTTGAGTCAACAATTTTTTGAAAGGATGAGTTATATTGACATATCCCATATCCCTCAAAGCGAGCGTGAAGAATCGAGCATATAGAAGATGAAGAACTGCATGTTCAACCCCTCCAATATAAAGATCAACGGGCATAGAAATCTCTGATATCTCACGATCTATCGGACTCTCAATCCTCGGATTTAAATATCTCAAAAAATACCATGATGATTCAAAGAATGTGTCTAATGTGTCTGTATCTCGAATTGCATCCCCCCCACAACACGGACACTTAACATATTTCCATGTCGGATGTTTTTCAAGTGGATTTCCAGATCCATCAAATTCAATATCATCTGGAAGATAGACAGGAAGATCCTTCATATCAACAGGAACGACCCCACATTTTGGACAGTGAATGACAGGTATAGGACATCCCCAATATCTCTGTCTTGAAACAAGCCAATCTCGAAGTCTAAATGTCGTCTTCCCCTCTCCTATCCCATTTTCCTCGAGATATTCTATCATCTTCTTCTTGGCATCCTCTATATTGAGTCCATCTAGAAATCCAGAATTAATATGACATCCATCCCCAATATATGGAAGATCATTATCATTATTATTGTTATCGCATGATTCTATAACCCTCCTTATAGGAAGATCATATTTCCTTGCAAATTCAAAATCCCTTTCATCGTGAGCAGGACATCCAAAAACCGCCCCCGTTCCATAATCAATCAAAACGAAATTCGCGATATAGACAGGAACTTTCTTCGAATGATCGAGTGGATTCTTAACGTATAACCCCGTGAAACACCCCTTCTTCTCCATTTTTTCGAGGATCTCTTCAGAGACACCATTCTTCTTGCAATCCTCTAAAAATTCTTTTATTTCATTGTTATTTTTAGATAACTCGATTGAAAGTTCATGATCTGGAGAGATCGCAATGAAAGATATCCCAAAGAGAGTGTCAGGACGTGTCGTGAAAACTTTTATTTTTCTATCACCTTCAAAATCAAGGATCTCAAAATCTATATTCGCACCCTCAGATTTTCCAATCCAATTCTCCTGCATCTTCAAGACATTTTCAGGCCAATTTCCTTTGAGATCTTCAAGACCCTTCAACAATTCATCCGCGTATTTCGTTATTTTTATGGACCATTGTTCAAGCATCTTTTTCTCAACGATTGCTCCAGATCTCCATCCCCTTCCATTCACAACCTGTTCATTCGCAAGGACAGTCTTTTCAATAGGATCCCAGTTCACAAATGATTTCTTCCTGTATACTAGTCCATTTTTGAACATATCAAGAAAAATCTTCTGCTCCTCTCCATAATATTCACGACTACACGTCGAAATCTCACGCTCCCAGTCATACATATACCCGAGATCCTTAAATTGATTCTTCATATCATCGATATTGGATTCCGTCCATATTTTTGGATGAGATTTCGATTTGATGGCCGCATTTTCCGCGGGTAATCCAAAAGAATCCCACCCCATCGGATGAATAACACTATACCCCGACATATCATAGAATCTCGCTATAACATCCCCTATCGTATAATTCCTGACATGTCCCATATGAAGTTTCCCAGAAGGATATGGAAGCATCTCTAAGATATATTTCTTTGAGTTTCTATTATTTTTTATTTCATCATTTGAAAGAGAATAGCTGAAAAAATAATCCTTCCACTTATTTTCAACCTCTCTGAAATTATATATATTATCAGACATAAAACACCAATTGAAATTAGGTTATAATAAAAACATTCTACATAAATAATATAGAAAACTCAATCTGACATAGTTGCCCATAAAATTTTATGCAATTTTTCCACACTTAGAAAAATACGACAAAATAAACGATCTTGAAAAATCCAATAGGAAAGGTTTTATATTGAGGTTATTCCTATCATTTGAATCTATATCGAAACTAATGAGTTTAGGTCCACTCTTTGAATAACCTTCAAGATTATGACTAATATCAATCGTGAAATCCGTTATTCTATAGTCACACCTATATAAAAAATTTTTTAAATCCATTATACAACTTGCGATATATTGTATTTTTTCCCCATCAATATAAAGATATTGATTCCTTATGATTTCATAACGCTTGAAATGACCGACCTTTATTTTTAGAGCTGTCATATCTTTCATATCATCAACAAAAATTTGTTTATAATCCCTATATAAACTAATCTTCTCATCAGAAATCAAATCTTTTGGACACGAAAAATCACCGCAATAAATCACATCGTCATACTGTGATCCATCGGATATCGCACACCTCCCAAATATAATACTGTTCGATGGCACAGTATTATGGTATAACCTCTGTATATCAGAAGGACTCAATATTAAATAACTACTAATAACAATATTGTTATATTTAGTATTATTCAACGCTTTTCCATCAAAAGAAAATATAACAGAAAAAATCATAAAAATTGACAATATTTTTCTATAAATACACATAAAAAACTAACCCTTTATCAAAAAATATATTTCCAAAACAAAAACTTAATGCTTTATATAATATTTCATAAAGGATATATTTTCAAGGATATAGGAACGATATGACAAAAACACTGAATTTAAAATAATAAAATTTTATAGATTTTTCTTAGAATTTTATGAAATTTCGTTGTAGTATAGAAAAAGGGAGAGAATTTGAAAAAGGAATTTTGATTTGTGATAGGTCCTCAAACGATTATTGATGGGATGAGAAGGTATATCATCAATCTCGATGAAGAACTCATAAGGAAGGCTTATATCTTTGCGCTCGATCATCATGGAACACAAATACGAGATTCTGGGGATCCTTTTTTCTCACATCCTCTTGAAGTCACATTGATCCTCATTGGTTTAAAAATGGACACGAAGACGATTATAGGGGGTCTTCTCCACGACACAGTTGAGGACACAGACGCGACAATCGAAGATATAAAAAATGAGTTTGGGGATGATATTGCGATGATTGTTGATGGTGTGACGAAACTCTCGAAATTTGAGATGTCTTCTATCGCGGAAAAACAGACTGAAAATTTCAAAAAATTATTGATATCCGCGTCGTCTGATATAAGAGTCCTCATCATAAAGCTCGCAGATAGACTCCATAATATGAGGACCCTAAAATATAGATCCATTGAAAAAAGGAAGGCAACTTCAAAAGAAACCCTCGAAATTTATGCGCCCCTCGCCGAAAGAATTGGAATGTCGACGATAAAAGATGAACTTCAAGGTATCGCATTCTCAGAGTTATACCCCGATATAGATCAATCCACCAAAAGTCGATTGAAAAATTTATATGAATCTTCAGAACAATTTATCTCAACGATCGCAACAAAATTGAAGAATCTTGCAGATGAAATAAATATCCCGTGTCAAATTAGTGGACGTCTCAAAACTCCATATTCTATATGGGTCAAGATGAACAAGAGGAATATATCGTTCGAACAACTCTCTGATATCATGGCCTTTCGAGTTATCGTTGAAACTATTCCTCAATGTTATCAAATTCTTGGGGCTATCCATAAGAATTATTTAGTTGTTCCTGGAAGATTTCGGGATTATATAAGCACTCCAAAAAGTAATGGATATCAATCGATCCACACGAGTGTTATAGGGCCCATCAATAAACGAATAGAAATTCAAATCAGAACGAAAGAAATGCACGAGGTCTCAGAATATGGGGTCGCTGCACATTGGCAATACAAAGAAAATGGATCCATCAAAAAAAGAAATAACAACTATCAATGGATCAAAAATCTCGTCGAAATCCTCGAAAATACATCAGGTATCGAAGAATTCCTCGAAAAATCAAAAACAGAAATGATATCTGATCAGGTTTTTTGTATAACTCCAAAAGGACAATTGATATCTCTTCCCCGAGGATCATCCGCATTGGATTTCGCGTATGCCATACACTCGGAAATAGGAGATCACGCAGTTGAAGCAAAAATCAATGGAATGGTCGTCCCATTGAAAACAGTATTAGACAATGGAGATCAAGTCGAAATAACAACAAATAAAGATAGTCTCCCTAAAAGTCACTGGGAAAACTATGTCTATACTGCAAAAGCAAAAAACTCCATTAAGAAAGTTGTCAACGCAATGGAAAGAGAAAAAAATATACTCGTTGGGAAAAGTAATATAGAAGAATTATTCATGCAGTATAACATCCCTCTTCAAAATACAGATCTCATAAATATTGCAAATAAACTTGGATATGACAATATAAATCAGTTATACCACGCTATGGGAAACTCGGAAATTGGCCCTAAAGAAATTCTCTCAATATATTCACAAATACAAAAGAATAGTATAAATATAGATATAGAAAACGATAACAATATAATAGAAGATAAAAATATAGAACAATTCAAACAATCTCACAATTCCCTTCCAATATCCGGACTTCCAGACCTCCCTATTCTTCATGTCAATTGTTGCACTCCAATTCCAGGGGATCGTATATCAGGACTCCTCTTCAAAGGAAGAGGCGTTGAAATACACCTTGAAAATTGTAAGATCCTCCATGATCAATCTATGAACAATAGTGCGGAAATCATAGAATTGTCATGGCTTAAATCCGCATTCAATCGTGATAAAAAATACATAACAAGACTCGAAATAATGTTTAATAGTTCACCTGGAAATCTCTCGAAAATCGCGGACATAATCGAACAAAAAAACGCAACTATCATAAATTTGAAAATGGGAGATAAATTCGAAAATTTTATACAATTAACCGTCGAAATAGAAGTCGTCGATATAGCGCAACTCAGCGTTATAAACGCAGCCCTTCGAAATTGTGAATTCATAAACTCTGTGAAGAGAATGTAAAAATATAAAAAAAAGAGTATAAGTAATATACCTATACTCTCTTTGTATTGTGTACCTTCTTTAAAAATTGTTTTCAATATTTGAATTTATATTGCAGATATGAAGTATATTCGTTGATCCAGACTCTCTGAATGGAACTCCTGCAATTATCGCAAAATTTTCTCTATTTATTCCCTCATCAAATTCTATCTCCAAAATCTTTTGTTTTGCGATTTGAATCATCTGAGAGAAGGTGTATATATCATCGACTATCACAGAATTCACTCCATAATATAAACTCATACGACGTGCAGATTTTATATTCGTTGTCATAGCGATTATGTTCGAGGATGTTTTGAAAGACGAGATATCAAGGGCCGTACGTCCAGATTCTGTGAATGCTGCGATTATATCGATATTTTTCACATCAACGATATAAGATAGAGATTCTGATATAGAATCACCCATATCCTTCGAGATACCGCACGATTTTATGATCATATCAACATTTTTGGATTTTATGTCATTTTCTGCACTTATTATTATACGACGCATCATATCGACGGATTCAACGGGATATTTCCCACTCGCGGACTCAGCAGACAACATAACTGCGTCGACCCCTTGATATACAGCATTTGAAACATCCAAAACTTCAGCACGTGTTGGAACGACATTTTCCCTCATAGATTCGAGCATCTGGGTTGCGACAATGACAGGACATTTCTTCAAATGACACGCCCGAACGATTTTATATTGGATCCCAGGTATTGTTTCGAGAGGAATTTCAACTCCAAGATCTCCCCTCGCGATCATGATTGCATCAGAAACATCTATAATTTTATCTATATTTTCAACGGCTGAAGGTTTTTCAATCTTCGATATAATTTTTATATCGCTTTTCATTAGACTGCGAGCATATATTATATCGTCTGAAGTCTGAACAAATGAAACGGCAACCCAATCGATCCCCAATTCATCGATTAATTTTATATCATTTTTATCTTTTTCTGTGAGGGAATTTATGGGGAGAATTGCATTTGGAATATTGACACCCTTCCTATTCGATATCATCCCCCCCACAACAACTTTCGTTTCGATATGATTTCCATCGTTCGACATAACTTGTAGTCTAATTTTTCCATCGTCTAGGAGGAGATCAACTCCTTCCTTCAAAGAATGAAAGATTTCAGGATGAGGAAGAGAAACCCTCCGACTATTTCCAAATTCCTTCTCAAGATCGAGTATAAACTTCGAACCCGTCTTTAACGCGACTTCTCCATCCTCAAAAACTCCTATCCTTATCTTTGGACCTTGGAGATCCATCATAATCGATAAATACGTTGATAATTCTTTCTCAACATCCCTTATGATGGATGCATTCTTTTTGTGGTCCTCATGACTTCCATGAGAAAAATTTAAACGAAAAACATTGACTCCAGCTAAACATAATTTCTTTATTATATTATAATCACAACTAGAAGGTCCTAGGGTTGCGATTATTTTCGTTCTTCTGTTAGATAAAAAATTTGATATCATAAAATTCAAAGGTATATTTCATAAAAACAAGATATATGCAATTCTAACACTCCTTTGAAATGTCTGTCCACGTCAAATAACAAGTCTCCATAAAAAAATATATAAAATTTTATGGGCAAAAAAAGAATTTGCGAAGAATAAAATAAAAATATTAAACTATAAACATGAACTACGCAAAAAAACGTATTTCACAAAAAAACTGAAGATCTTCAAAGAAAAAAGTTATACTTTTTTGATTTATGTATGAAAAATATGGTGGTCGCAACAGGACTCGAACCTGTGACAACTGCGATGTGAACGCAGTGCTCTACCAACTGAGCTATGCGACCATATGATCAACAACAAAATCCCATATGGATCATACTATCAAAATATAACATTAAAGGCAAAACAATTATTATATAAAGGAGAAAAAAAATGACACAAAATATAATTCCAACAAATGATCAATGCACCTTGAAAAGTGAGGTTAAATCATCTCTCAAAGGGAAAAAAATAACCTTTGAAATCCTAAATCAAAAAAATTCGAAATCAAAAAATAATGATGTATCCCCTACTATCAATCAGGATATGTTGTCTGGATATCTCATTCTCGATAGAAAGACCATCAATAAAAAACTCTCGGAAGTTAGGATAGAGATAAACAATAAAATAACGGAACTTCGAAATCTGATAAATATACTAAAACCAATAAACTAACAATCAACACATAAAAAAATAAGGAGAAATAATTATGAATACAAATATGACGGATATGATGAATAACAATAACGAAAATATATCAATCAATAGACCCATAACAGAAAGAACGAACACGTCCCTTGATATAAAGCAATTCTGTGATTTTTTGAGGGGAAATTTAGAGGGAGTTGACAATGATTCATTTTATGTTCCAAACGATGTTTTGAATAGTATTGATGAGAAGATCAAGATATTGAGTCCCATAAAATCGATCGCGAACATACAGTATACATCATTCGACAAGATCGATGTTATCGTTGATCTAGACTCAAAAAACACATCAGGATGGGTGAAGGACAATGAATGTATGAAGGAGCCCTCAAACAATATAATGAGGAAAACTATAAATCTTCATCAGTTATTTGCTCGTCCGAGGGTGACTCAGATGATCCTCGAAGACTCTGAATCGAAGATTGAGGAATTCATTAATAATAGAATCATAACTCATATGGCAGCCCTTGAAAATAAAGCATTTTTGAAGGGGGATGGGATATCAGAACCAAGAGGAATTCTGACATACGGATTTTCGTATAGTGGATTTGAACATGGGAAGATAGAGGCGATCAAAACGGGGGAATACGGAAAGATCAATAGCTATAATCAACTTGTGAATGTTATGGAACTTCTTCCTTCCGAATATTTGAATAATGCTGTCTGGCTTATGTCGAGGAATGCGGCATCCGCCATAAAGAATATCAAGGATGAAACGACTGGAAGATTTGTCTGGCAAAATTCAATACTCTCAGGAACTCCTGACACACTCCTTGGATATCCTGTTGTTATATCCGATGATATGGATAGATTATCTATTTCTGAACCAACGACCCCCGTTTTGTTTGGTAATTTCTATGAGGGATACCAAATTGCAGAAAAACCTGAGATAAAATTATTGAAGGATCCATACAATGCCAAACCTTTCATTGAATTTTATGCGACAAAATTCATAGGGGGAGACGTTGTGAACTTCAACGCGATCAAAGCCCTGCGTTCTGATAAATAAAAAAAAACGATGATCTAATTATTTCTATATATTTGAAGCGCTTCGAAATAATTAGATCGATCTTAATATATACTATAAAAATTTGATGACAGGTTTATTGATATGTATCCTCATATAACTCGTATCAGCTTTCATGAGGGAGAGCATATACCACATAACTTCCATTGTATACGCCAAATCCATATACAAATCGTTTGGAAGTTTGTCATCGAATTTATGGGGATCAACAACAATAGCAGGATAAATGAAAAACCTCTGTTTTGTTGTCCTTGTTTTTTCGTGCATGTTATATCCTCTTATGAACTGAGTTGTGATGAATTCACTATGTACATTGTCTTTATTTTGATTCACAACACCATCCAAATAACAATCGAATATATATTTTCTTTGAGAGTGATGATCATCGTTATACTCATATTTTCTCGTCATGGAGCAATTTTTATGGAAAAACTTTGAAAGAGAACTAAACATATTTTCGAAGATTGTATTCGTGATACCATACATAACGTTCAACTGATTGCATATTAGTTTTCCATTTTTATAGAATGCTCTCCTGAAAATATTTCGCATACCTCTATCGAGAGAAAAAAAGAATTCTTTCGTCAAATCTTGCAATTGTTGATGAGGTTTATAATAGAAGATTGGATATGGACATTTCATATGAGGAAATGTGATTCTTTGGAGGACTGTTTCATCCATTGTGATATCAACGCTATAATGATTATTAGCAACAATATCTTGATTATTCATGGAGAAAGAACTTTGAAAAACTGAAGAATAGGCGAGTATTATAGGGAGGATAATTTTATTTATATTCATATAACCATAGTATAAATATTATTTTTGAAATATTATATCAAATTATCTTGTGGAATTAAATAAAAAATATCCAGATGATGCGATATTTTTGAAATTATATTAGAAAAAATATTCTTATGAGATAGATCATAAGAAGATTCATAAACAAAAATATACGAAAGTTTGGAATTACATTTCGTCGTTACGTTTCTTTTCGACGATACGTGCACTTTTTCCAGTTCTTTCTCTTAGATAATATAATTTCGCACGACGAACTTTTCCGTGTTTCACGACTTGGATTTGGATATTTGGGGAATAGAGATGGAACAATCTTTCAACACCCTCACCATTTGAGATTTTGCGAACTCTAAATGAAGAGTTGATTCCTCGATTCTTACGTCCGATCACGATTCCTTTGAAAGATTGTTGTCTTTCTTTTCCCCCTTCAATAACTTTGACGAGGACATTGACAGTATCTCCTGGTCTAAAGCTTGGTATAGTTTTTCCTGCGGTTAATTTTTCAATCTGTTCTTGTTCGATCTGTTGTAGCAGATTCATAATTTCATACTCCATAAATTTAAAAATATTTTATACAAATGAAGAATTCTATACATCACAATCGACACAGCACAATCATTTTCAATTGTGATATTCGTTCTATTTTGCATTTGTCCATAATTTTAAAAAAAACGACGACCAGGCAATCTATTTTGGTCGTCAAAACAGACAAATATAGAACGAAGCGTACAATTTCGTTCATCCAGATTGCAATTTATATTATACTTCAGATTTGAGATGAGGTCTATTCTAAACTTTTGATTTCTTTGAGGAGATATATTTTTCGAAGAGGTCTGGTCTATTTTTTTGTGTTATTTTTTCAGACTGGATTAATTTCCATTTATCGATATTTTCATGATGCCCTGAGATGAGAACATCTGGAACGTTCATATTATTCCATACTCTCGGTTTCGTATACTGCGGATATTCGAGGAGATTATTCGAGAAACTTTCGATTTCCGTTGAGTTTGAGTTATTCATGATTCCCCTCACAAAACGAAGACATGCATCCGAAACGATGAGGGATGGAATCTCCCCTCCAAAGAGGATATAATCCCCAACACTTATTTGAATCATATTGTGATTTTCGATCCAAAAATCGATGACCCTCTGATCGATTCCTTCATATCGTCCGCATAGGAAAATAATTCCATTGTCATTCCCCTCCATAATTTCCATAACGATTTTCTGAGAGAGAGTTTTCCCATGGGGTGTCATATATAAAATTTGTGGAGTATTTTCATAAAATGAGAGGGCTTTCAAGAGGGCCATATGAATGATATCGGGTTTCATGATCATCCCCGCTCCTCCTCCATATGGCGTATCATCGACTGTCCTATGTTTATCATTCGCGAATTCTCTGATATCAACCGTCCTATAATCCCACAATTTTCCGAGGGATTTTCCAGAGAGTCCGAAAGAGAGGGCCCCTGGAAATATCTCTGGAAATATACTCACAAATGTAATTAAAAACATATAAAAATCAACGAAAATTTAGAAATAATTTATACCAATTGCATCTCGAACTTCACGCAATGTTTCAGAGGCGATTTTTTGTGCGTTTTTTGATCCTGTTTGAAGGATATCCATCACGAGGTCGTCATCTATAGACTCTCTTTTCTCGCGGATAGGAGAGAGCATATTTTGAAGTGTATCGTTTAGGAGGGATTTCAAGACGGAATCTCCAAGTCCCCCTTTTGTATACTGCTTTTTCAATGATTCGAGTTCATCCTTGTCATCGAAGAAAGCATCGAGATACGAGAAGACGACGTTTCCTTCGACATGTCCTGGATCAGAAACCTTTATATGAAGGGGATCGGTATACATCTCATAGACCTTCTTTTTGATAGTATCCTTTGAATCAGACATAAAAATCGCGTTGTTCAGGGATTTGCTTGCCTTCGCTTTTCCATCGATTCCAACGAGTCTTTGAACATGACTCAAAACAGCCTTCGATTCAACGAGTATATCCGTGTTGTATATACGATTGAATCTCCTGACAATTTCGTTGGAGAGTTCGATCATTGGGAGTTGATCTTCTCCAACGGGGATCAAAGTTGATTTAAAGGCCGTTATATCGGATGCCTGACTTATTGGATAACACAAAAATCCCACGGGAATCGAATCTGAAAATGATTTCTGCTGGAGTTCTGATTTAACGGTTGGATTTCTCTCGAGTCTCGAAAGAGAGACGAGATTCATATAATACATCGATAATTCAGAAAGTTCTGGAATCATAGACTGTATAAAAATACAACATTTTTGAGGATCAATTCCAACTGCTAGATAATCTCGACAGACTTCCCTCACATTTTCGATAACTTTTTTGGGGTTTTCAAAATTATCGGAGAGGGCCTGAACGTCCGCGATCATGACATAACATTTATATTGCTCTTGAAGAGAGAGTCTATTTCGAAGAGATCCAACATAATGCCCGAGATGAAGATGACCTGTTGGTCTATCTCCCGTTAAAACTATATCTTTGTTTTTAGTCATCATATATATAGTTATTCCATTTCAGAAAGATTATTACGTGGATTTTTCGAGACATTCAGATTTGTATCGAGATCGTCGTCCAAACTATCCGCCTCGTCTGTCATCACGATATCGTCATCTGAAGAGACATCAAATTCAAAATCCGCATTCATATTGTCTTCCTCAATTTTTTCATCGAGTCTGCGACGTGATTTGATTTCCATTGTATCGAACGTATTCCCGCAGTGTGGACAAACAGCTGGAGATTTCATCATATCATAAAAATGCATAGCACACGCAGGACAAGTTACTTTCTTTCCCCATTCCAATTTCATAATAACAATCTCTTAAAAAAAATATAATAAATAAATATTATACCAATATAAAAATTTTGACAATCATTTATGAAGGAGAAAGTATATACAAAGTATTACCCGAGATTTATATACTTGGCAACTTGAAGTTCACTTTCTTCTTCTTCTGGATCATCATTTAATAATGGAACTATTCTTTTGAGGATTTGACCGGCTGTTGGAGCTGCGTTCCATCCTGCCGTTGAATATCCGTATGTTCCTTCTATAGGTTTTGGATCGTCTAGCATAACGATTATCATATATTTTGGATTATTTTTTGGGAAACCTCCAAGAAATGTCGTTATACGCGCTCTATTTTTGTCTGATCCATATCCTTTTTTCGAGATTTTGTATGCTGTTCCCGTTTTCCCAAAAATTTCACAACCTTCAACATTCGCTTTTTTCGCGGTTCCAAATTTCACAACGGCCCTCATAAGTTCGCGTACGATTGAGGATACCTCATTTGAGACGACTTTGTGATTCATCATCTGTTGAGAATTTTCATTGAAAGATCTCCCGTATATAAGGGTCGGATGAATTTTGTTTCCATTATTCACGATCGATGAGACGGCCGTTAACAATTGGATTGGAGAGACTGAAACTCCATACCCATAAGAAATCGTCCAGGAAGACGCCTCACACCAATTCGATGGAACGATCGGACTTCCAATCTCTGGAATTTCGAGGCTAACTCTATCGAGTATCCCAAATTTCTTCATAAACTCCTTTTGAACGGATGGTCCAAATGTCTGAGAAATTTTGACGGCCGCGATATTCGATGAGAAAACGAACGCTTCTGCGAGGGAGAGAGCCCTATTTTTTCCCTTGAAATCTTTTATAAAAAACCTTCCAATACGAATTGGAGTCGTCGCATCGAACATACTATTTATTTTTGCGGTCCCTTTTTCAAGGGCGATTGAAATATTTAAAATTTTAAAGGTCGACCCTGGTTCATAAGCTCCAAGCGTATTGCGATTGAACATTGAGACGACATCCTCCTGACGGAGATTGTTTGGATCAAAATCAGGGAGGGAAACCATCGAAATAATCTCTCCCTTCATATTCATGACAATCGCATTTCCTCCGATTGCCTTGTATTTTTCAACTGCATTTTTGAGTTCTTCGTGGATAATCGCCTGAATCCTCATATCCAAGCTCAATCTTAGATTCCTCTCAGAAATAGAGTTTGTTATGAGTTCGTTATTGAATTTCTTCTCTATTCCACATATTCCATTTCCATCGATATCCGTACACCCCACAACATGAGAGAACAATTCTCCTTGCGGATATATTCTTTTATAATCCTTTTTGAAGAATATTCCAGGAATTCCAAGATCGAGAATATCCTGCTGGAGTTTTGGAGCGACATGTCTTGAGATCCAAACGAAATGTTTATTTCTATCCTTCAATTTTTGTTTAATTTTATCTTTTGTTGGGAAGCCTGGCATTTTAGACAAAATTTCACTAGCTTCATTTATATCGAGTATAACGGATGGATCCGCATAACATGATGCCGTCACGACGGATGTTGCAATGATTTCCCCATTGCGATCGAGTATATCAGCTTTTATAACAGGATCATCTTCATTTCGTGAAATTTTTTTTGAAATTGAAGGATTGTTGTGTATGATCATTATATCTGCGAGTTTATATGACACGACTGAAAAAATCATAATTCCAAAAACACAGGATATTATAATACGTCTCCTCAAAACCTCAATTAAGACGGCATGAGTTTTTTGGGTATACCAGAGTTTAAATCCTTTTCTCAGAGGATCGAATAATTTCCTAAAAAGTGAGATAATCACTTTTTCCCTCCCTTTTTATTCACAGAATTGTTTTTCGTTTGATTTTTCGAAGAATCTTTCATATCAGAGTCAAGGGCCTCATCAATCAAAGATCCCAAAGAATTGTGTTCTTGAAAAACAATATCACTACTCCCCATAATTTTGTTATACCTCATTATTTGATTATTTTCTATAGGTTTCATATCTGGGATGTATTTTTCAGACAATTTTTTGAGTCTATCAGGATTATTCAAATAACTCCACTCTGCTCCAAGAATTTTTATATCATCGAGACACTGTTCTGTTTCATTTATCATATGCTTGAGATTTTTTCGAAGGAAGACGACTTCGTATTTCACTCTCGAAACTCCGATTCCAACGACTATCAAGAAAACTATGAGAAAAATGACGATCTTATTCATACGAAAAAACCCGAAGAATTGCGGAACGAGAACGAGGATTCATTTTTATTTCATTTTCAGAAGGTTTGATAATATGGGGAACGACATATTTTATTCTCTCACAATTATTCTTCTGCCATATCTTCACGATCCTATCCTCCAAGGAATGGAAAGATATCGTCAATATTCTCGAATTTTTATTCAAAACGTTTAAAACGGAGTTTAGAGCACTATCTATCTCTCGAAGTTCATCATTCACGAATATACGGATCGCCTGGAATGTTTTCGTTGATACATCAATTTTCGAATATTTTTTATGAAAACTTTCGAAACCATAGACATCGTATATGATCCTCCTCAACTGTGAGGTTGTTTCAATTGTATATTTCTTTCTTTCGGTTATTATTTTCGATGCGATCTGACGTGATTTTGTTTCCTCTCCATAATTATATAAAATATTCGCTATATCATTTTCATTGAAACTATTCACAACGTCCATTGCGGAGATCGAATTTTCATCATCATTATCATTATCGAGGGACATCCTCATATCGAGGGGTGCATCGTGCATAAATGAAAATCCTCTCTCATTTGAATCGAGTTGAAATGATGAGCATCCAAAATCAAAGAGGACAGCATCAAATTTTTCGTATTCCGACAAAATTTCTCCGATCTTCGAAAATCGTTCATTTATGAACGAAAATCGACCGCTATACTTTATTTCAAACGGAACGGCCCTATAATACGCATCAGGATCCCGATCGATCCCAACAACACAACATCTCGCTTTCTCGAGGATTTGTGATGTGTGCCCCCCCCCTCCAAACGTTGCATCTATTATTCTATCTCCATCCTTTATATTCATATATTCTAAAACTTCTTGAGACAAAACAGGAATGTGAGACATAACAATAATTTCAAAAAATAATAACTACGGAGATTTTCACGTAAATTTTAAGAGAAAATTACAACACATTCAACACAAAACAAAACAAAATAACGAATATATTAGGTGAAAAACAATGAAATTTTCAATAATATTGAGAATAATATAAAAAATGAAGATATTATGTATTCATTTCATTGTCATCACGTTTAATCTACAATTTTATAGGGAAATAATCTGGAATATCTGCTCGAATACATATATTATGATGATTTATATCACGAAAACTCATTTCAAATGCGTGGAGACACAATTTTTTATATTTTTTTCCGTTATACTTCGAATCCCCGAGAACAGGACATCCTATTGAATCCATATGGACTCTTATTTGATGCGTACGTCCGGTTTGAGGAGAGATAGAAACAAGACACATCCCAATATCATCATTTTTCTTCAAAATCTTAAAATCCGTCACAGAATCCTTTCCATTTTCGAAATCAACAACAACTTTTTCCTTTATTTTCGAGAGGGGCTTTGAAATACGTCCACTTTCTCTCCGAGGTATATTCGATAGAATAGCTATGTATTTCTTATGTATATTCTTCGATCTAAAAAGATCAAGCATGTATCTAGAGGTTTCTATATTCTTCGACAACAATGTTATACCACTCGTCTCACGATCTATTCTATGAAGAAGACTCAGATTTTTATTATAATACCTCGCCATAACATCGATCGAAATATTCATACCCGTTCCCATTTGAACGGCGATTCCCGATGGTTTGTTGATCGCAACGAAATTTTCGTCCTCAAAAATAATATAATTCGCAAATTCTCGAGCAATACTTTTTTCATCTATTTTTATGATTTTTTTATTGTTATCTTCCATCGAAAATTCTTCGAATTTCCTGAGAATATTTGGATGTATAAAAATCTCAACATCGTCCAAAACGAGCATGGAAGATTTTATTTTTTGATTATCTATCGTTATATCTTTGTTTCGAATCGCCTTTTCTATGATGGATTGAGGAATATTCTTCCCGTATCTTTTTTTGATGAGTCTATCGATTCTCGAAAGATTGTATGACTTTTCGTTTGAATTGTTGTTATTTTCCATAAATTTTTCAAAAATTTTCTGAATGCAAAAAAATATCACAAGATGAATCATATACCATGCTCAAAATATATCATAGCGAAAAATATATTGATTTTGTGCTATAATAACTCGTATGTTAGAATTTTGTTTGGTATAGATATTATGAATAATAATGAAAAAGAATTGAATGGTATAGAAAGCCAGAATGATCATATAGAAGACAATACAAATGATCAGAATACTGGAAATAATGATAAAAATGAAATAGAGACATTGAAGAATAGTATAAAGGATCTCGAGGATAGACTACTCCGTTCCCTCGCAGAATCTCAAAATATTCAAAAGAGGGCTGAAAAAGAGAAGGATGATATTTTGAAATATTGTATATCTTCGTTTGCGAAGGATATCCTCTCTATTCGAGATAATCTAAAGCTCGCCCTTAAAAATTTCAATCCTGAGAATGTTGAATCGATTGTTGATGGTATAAAACTGACTCTCTCAGATATGGACAAAACACTCGGAAATCACGGAATTTTGGAGATAGAGTCAAAAAATAAACCTTTCGATCCAAATCTTCATCAGGCTATCCTTGAAATCCCAACGGATGATAAAGATTCTGGGATTGTTATGGAAGTTATTCAAGACGGATTCACGATCAAAGGAAGACTCCTTCGTCCATCTCTCGTTGGAGTTTCAAAGAAGAACTAAAGTTTTAATCGATTTTTAAATAATAAGGAGCTCTATCATGAAATTGAAGTTATACAACACATTATCGAATAGTATTGAAATTTTCGAGCCAATTGATCCCAAAAACGTTAGGATGTATGTTTGCGGACCAACGGTCTATGATAGAGCACACCTCGGAAATGCGCGTCCTGCTGTTGTCTTCGATATACTCTATAGAATCCTTAGAGTATTATACCCAAAAGTAACGTACGTCAGAAATATAACGGATGTCGATGACAAAATCTATAAAAGAGCAATAGAAAAAAATATTAGTATCAAAGAATTGACGGATGAAACGATCAGGATGTATCACGAGGATATGGACGAACTCAACGTTCTTCCTCCCGATATCGAACCAAAAGCAACAGATCATATAAAAGATATGATAAATGTTATAGAAAATCTCATACAAAATAAAAATGCTTATATCTCGAATAATCATGTTTATTTTGATGTTTCGTCCTTCAAAAATTATGGATCATTATCGAAGAAGAATATGGATGAACTCATGAGTGGAGCGCGTATTGAAATTTCAGACAACAAAAAAAATCCACTCGATTTCGTATTGTGGAAGCCGATAGACGATGATTTCAAGATCGGATGGGAAAGTCCGTGGGGAATGGGACGTCCGGGATGGCACATTGAATGTTCCGCTATGTCATTGAGATATCTCGGGCAATTCTTCGATATACATGGGGGGGGAATCGATCTCGTCTTCCCACACCATGAAAATGAGATCGCCCAATCGTGTGCGATAGGAAATGGGAAATCCATGGCGAAATATTGGATACATAACGGACATCTCAATATAAACGGAGTTAAAATGTCGAAATCACTTGGAAATTTCTTCACAGTCCGAGATATTTTAGACAAATTCAATGGAGAAGTCATACGTCTGACATTCCTCATGACTCATTTTGCGTCCCCTATGAATTTTAGTATAGAGTCCCTCAATCAATCGAAAAATATACTCGATAAATGGTATCGCGCGATTCTCCCCTCAAAAATTGATACACAAAGCGAGATTATATCAAATGACGTTTTGGAATGTCTCCTCGACAATATGAATACTCCAAAGGCAATCTCCATAATTCATAGTCTAGTCGACGATATCAACAAATCAAATGATAATGATGAAAATGAAAGAAATTATAAATCAACAATCCTCGTAAATACAGCTCGAAAACTTTTGGGACTCATGACGATCGATCCAAAAGAGTGGTTTTGCGATGTCGATGAGAATTTGAAAAATTGGATAGAATCCAAAATAAATGAGAGAATTGTTGCAAAACAAAATAAAGATTATGAAAATGCAGATAAAATACGAAATGAATTGTTATCGAAAGGTATCACAATAGAAGACACGAAAAATGGAACAACTTGGAAGAAAGTATAGTCGAAACATAACACTCTTCATATCGACGTTCTTCATGACGGGACTCATCTCAAAGAGATGTCCTGGAACTATTGGATCGATATTTGCGTCAATTTTATGTATTGTCTTATACCTCACAAAATATGACATTCCATATCATATCCTCTCCATTTTTCTTTTTATATTGGGGATTATATCGAGTCATATATACATCTTCGTTTGTGAGGCTGAAAAAAATCGGGATCCTGGGTATATCGTTATTGATGAGGCGTGTGGGATTTTTTTGGGGTGCGCAATCCTTAAATATTGTGGTAAATTGTCCATAATATCAATGATCCTCAATCTGATATTCTTTCGGATCTTCGATATAATCAAGCCCTTTCCAATTAGGTATATCGACAATTATTTCAAGAAATACAAAATGACAGCATCCTTTGGAATAATGATCGATGATATAGTTGCATCGATTATTGCAACTCTCCTCGAGTTATATACATTGTATTGGATCTATAATCATGTTCTATAAAAAAACGGGAGACTCCATAGAGATAAATATAAAACTCATCCCATCTGCAAAACGTGAGGAAATCCTCGGGATTTTTGAGGATGAAAACGGAAATGACGTTCTAAAGATTTCGATTCACTCAAAACCGAAGGACAATGAGGCCAATGAATCCCTCATAAAATTTCTCTCGAAAAAATTGGGAGTTGCAAAATCTTTGATATCCATAAAAAATGGACTAAAATCGAGAAGAAAAACGATATTAGTCCTGGATAATAAAATAAACCTGGATTCATTATACTAGGAATTTTTTATTTTTTATTGACACACTCTTTGAGTTGGAGTCCTGGTTTAAATTTTGGCATCTTCCTTGCGGGAATTTGAACCTCTTCATTTGTCCTTGGATTTCGTCCGATAGTCGCAGATCTCGAAACAACAGAAAATGTTCCAAATCCAACGAGTCTGATCTCATCACCCTCAGAAAGCGCGTTTTCAACGACCCTCATAAAAGCGTCCAACGCTTTTTCTGAGTCTATTTTTGTGAGTCCTGAGATTTCAGATATTTCCGAAACTAATTCTGACTTATTCATCTCTATTCCATTTATACAATAACTTTTAATAAAATTCTAACCTACTAAAAAAAAATTCTCAAGAAAATGCGGAATATTTCTCGTATTTTTTTTATAATTTTATCAAGAAGTTTCAGAAAATTTGTGACGAGATGGCTGGGGCACCAGGATTCGAACCTGGGGAATGACGGTACCAAAAACCGTTGCCTTACCGCTTGGCTATGCCCCAACTATTTTTTATCATACATCACACCTCATAAAAATACAAGTCTGTTTTTAAAAATAGAGAATAATTTTTATATCGAAAACTCAATTGACAGGATATTGACAGGATTTTATATAGTATCGTATAATATCCATGATAGTGCCTTGCTTTTCGATATATTTTTGAAAAGCTGTTTGTTAGGTTTTTTTTTATTAACAATACAACCGTAAGGAGAAGAAATTTATGAATTTTTATGAGGTCGTGTTTATTGTGAAGCAGGATGCTTCTGCAAGTCACGTTGAATCCGTTGCGCAGGAATGTGTATCCATCATAAAGGAACATGGTGGGGAGATCACGAAAACTGAGTTTTGTGGACTCAGAAATCTTGCGTATCCTATCAAAAAAAATAAGAGGGGACATTATGTTCTGTTGAACATCGCATCAGAAGGAAATGGAGTTATCGAACTCGAGAGAAAACTCAGAATCAACGAGGATATCCTTCGTTTCTTGATCGTGAAGGTTGAAAAATTAGACAACAATCCTTCCGCCTTGATGAAGAGAAACTTCAAAGAGTCTGTCGCCACAAAGCAGGAATAAGAATCTTTTATAGGGATTTATGATGGAGAACAATATTATGACTATGAACGAAAATCAAGTTGCAGAACAGAACAACAACAATAATAACGAACAAAAAGTTGAAAATAGAGAATCAAATCAGTTGCAAAACGTTGATTATAAGGACGTTAGATTCCTCTCGAGATACGTTTCAGAACGTGGAAAAATTATTCCAAGTCGCGTTAGCTCGATGCCTATCAAAAGACAACGTGAAATCGCAAGGGCTATCAAAAGAGCGCGTATCCTCGCCCTCATGCCTTTCATTGCAGACTAATCATTCGTGATTTATATATTCAAAAAAAAAGGATATTCTTAAATGAATATCCTTTTTTTATTCGCTTTTAAAATAAAATCTCTGATAATTCGATATATTGTTTTGGACTAATATTTTCAGGACGATATAATTTATCGATACCCGTCTTTTCGAGGGTATCTTCTAGTATACCCTGATCAACATGTTTCTTTAGGATCGAAAATATAGTTTTTCGACGCTGTTGAAAACAGATCCCTGTTATTTTTTCTAGTTTCTTGATATTTATGTTGATATCCTTCTTTGGAATAACGCGTATGACGGATGACATAACTTTTGGAGCGGGGAAAAAAGCCATATTTGAAATATCGAAAATTTTATGTACATCACACAAAACCTGAGATATAACAGAAAGTCTCCCATAATCCTTCGATCCAATATCCGCACAGATTCTATCTGCAACCTCCCTTTGAAACATGAGTATCATTTTATCGATAATTTTTATATCGAAAATCATCCAATTTAAAAAGAGTTGTGTTCCAACATTATACGGAAGATTCGATATAATCGTTATCCTCCTATCCATCGCTATATCGCATAATCTGACCCTCAAAGCATCACCATACATAAAAGACAATCTACTCGACCCCAAAAATTTCAGTATATTGTCATGGAGGGGTTTTAGAGAGATATCCTTCTCAATACATATAATCTCATTCATAAATGATGATGTCATCTCTATGATAGAACGCGTGAGTCCGAGAGGACCAGGACCCACCTCAACAATGAGATCATCTTTCCCAAAAGGAGTTGCAAATGAAACAATTTTATTTAAAAGCGATCTATCACACAAAAAATGTTGTCCCAATGATTTTGAATGCTTCCTATCATGAAGGAGTCCATATTTCTCAATAACCTGCCGTATCGTCAGATTGAAATCATTATCCAAATCATTGTTATTATTATTGTCCAATATCATAAAAAATCATTATCCATTGTTAAAGATCGAATACACAACCTGAATAATCACAATCTTCACGAGGTATAACCCAAAAAATATAACCATCGGAGAAAAATCAAATCCAAAAAGAGGAGGAAGAAATCGACGTATCCTCGAGAGAACGGGCTCTATTTTGGAAAGTAGGAAAACATAAATTTTTAGGATAATGCTATTATTGTTCTTGATGAGACCAAAAAAAACAACCCAACCCAATATAATATAGGCCATCAAAGCATATTCCAACCACTCAATAATCGATATCAAAAATTTCGCAATCGCGTATAACAAAACTTCCATTTAAAATACCATTAATAATTTAATAATTTTTTAATAAAACTGAAGACATTTTTCCAAATTCTCCGAGTGCCCGTCCTGTTCCAAGGACAACGCAATTGAGAGGATTTTCCGCGATATTGACGGAAACTCCCGTCACGTGCGAGACGACGCTATCGAGATTTTGGAGCATAGCTCCTCCTCCCGTCAAAGTTATTCCATTATCTATGATATCTGCGACCAATTCAGGGGGTGTTTTTTCGAGGGCTTCCTTCACTCCGCTTGCGATTTGAGCAACAGGATCCATGAGGGCTTCTGCGATGTGTTTTTGAGTTATTTCAACGTCTCTTGGATTTCCGTCGAGAAGACTCCGTCCTTTTATCGACATTTTGATATCCTTACTAGTTGGCGTACAGACGGCTGATCCTATCTCTTTTTTGATACGTTCGGATGTTGCCTCTCCAATGAGTAGGTTAAAATTCTTTCTTATATAAGATGCAATATCATCGTCCATCTTGTCTCCTCCCACTCGAAGAGATGAGGCATAAACAATCCCTCCAAGAGAAACGACTGCAACTTCCGTTGTTCCTCCTCCTATATCAACGACGATTGACCCTATAGGATCTGTCACGGGGAGACCCGCTCCTATAGCTGCGGCCATAGGTTCTTCGATCAAATAGACTTCCCTTGCGCCCGCTCCTTCTGCGGATTCTTGTATTGCGCGCCTTTCAACTGCCGTTGCACCGTATGGAACGCATATGACAATCCTTGGAGCTGTGAAAATTCCACGATTATGAACTTTTTTTATGAAATATTTTATCATCTCTTCGGCAACTTCAAAATCCGCGATAACTCCATCTCGAAGAGGACGAATCGCACGTATGTGCCCTGGGGTTCTTCCAAGCATTAATTTCGCTTCATTTCCAACGGCAACAACCGTCGGTTTGTTATTTATATTGGAGACCGCAACAACAGAAGGTTCATTCAAAACAATCCCCTTTCCATTCACATAAACCAACGTGTTGGCCGTCCCTAAATCAATCGCCATATCAGTTGATAAAAACCCAAACATACGACTAAACACCAATCTAAAACCCCACACCATCAAAATATAACGAACATATTATACTATATCTCATAACACAAATTCCACACACTTCCTATTTCTATAATTTATAAAAATATATTATCACTTTTTGTAATTTTTGATAATTTTATTGTTGATCAATAGAAATATTGTTATATACTTATCTCATACTTAAGTTTTACATATTTTTGGAGTATTAAAAATGAAAAAGAGTTTAGTTTTATTGAGTTTATTCGCAGGATTGTTTGCGGGGAATGTTGAAGCGTATAATAATGTGAATAATCCTCGAATAGCAGGCCGTGTTGATGTACCTGCAATTTTCAGAATGGTCTATAACGTCGCAGGACATCCTGTTAATTACGAGGCTTTGAAGAATAGAAACTTCAATTTTATAATGTCCAATGGTGAAACTCCTCTCACATTCTTCTTGAAAAATGATGTTCCGAATAGGGAAGAAATAATAGAAGCACTGATGGTTCTCAATAAGGATATAGTATTGTATCAAAGAAATAATATACTCACAATGAATAACCACCTTGGAGAGAGTCCTTTGCAACTTTTATTAAACAATCACCTTGGATTTGATCGCAAGGGTATCATTGAGATAGTCATTTCCCAAATGAAAGAGAGAGGCCAATTAAATACTTCTATACGTTTGGCTTATGAAAATGGAAAAAGTATATTTGGGAGGGCTTTTCAAGAATTGATGGACTATGTAGATGGTAAGATAGTCTCTTTCTCGAATGACACATATGAGGAGGTCGCTAAATTCCTAGCATAATCCTCACATCTCAAATATAAACCAATAAAAAAAACCCAGGTATTCTTTTTTGAGTACCCGGGTTTTTTGTTTTTTATGGACATACTGATCCACACCATGTTGGAGATTATTCTGTCACAATAC